>JAYTIS010000135.1:0-9924 GCA_043731725.1 Novosphingobium sp. | reverse complement strand
GCGCAAGACCCAGATGCTGCCAGCCGCGATCGTTGAGGCAGCGCCCCCGCGCGGTGCGCGCGATCAGGCCGAGCTGGATCAGGTAAGGCTCGATCACTTCCTCCACCGTGTCGCGCGGTTCGGACAGGCCAGCGGCGAGCGTTTCGACCCCGACCGGACCGCCTTTGTAGATGTCGGCAATCATCGTCAGGTAGCGCCGGTCCATCGCATCGAGCCCGAGCGCATCGACCTCGAGCCGGGTCAGCGCATCATCGGCCAGCGCGCGGCTGATCGCAGCATCGCCCGCGACATGGGCAAAATCGCGCACGCGGCGCAGCAATCGCCCGGCGACCCGCGGCGTACCGCGTGCCCGCCGCGCAATCTCACGCGCGCCGTCGGCGGCGATGCCCATGCCGAGCAGCCCGGCGGCGCGGGTGATGACCTTTTCGAGCTCAGCCACCGAATAGAAATTGAGCCGCACCGGGATCCCGAAACGGTCGCGCAGCGGCGTGGTCAGCAGCCCGGCGCGGGTGGTCGCGCCGATCAGCGTGAACGCCGGCAGGTCGATCCGCACCGAGCGCGCCGACGGCCCCTCACCGATGATCAGATCGAGCGCGCGATCCTCCATTGCGGGATAGAGCACTTCCTCGACAATCGGATTGAGCCGGTGAATCTCGTCGATAAACAGCACGTCGCCGGGTTCAAGATTCGTCAACAGCGCCGCCAGATCGCCGGTCTTGGCGATCACTGGGCCCGAGGTAGCGCGGAAACCCACCCCCAATTCGCGCGCGACAATCTGGGCCAGCGTAGTCTTACCCAGTCCCGGCGGGCCATAGAACAACACGTGATCCATCGCCTCACCGCGCGACTTGGCCGACTGGATAAAGACCGAAAGGTTGTCCTTCGCCGCCGCTTGCCCGACGAATTCGGCCAGCGTTTTGGGACGCAGCGCCGAGTCCGGGTCTTCCGGTTGGGGAGTGGGGGTGAGGAGGGGGTTATCGGTCATTGGTTCGGCGGGTGAGGCACGTGGATGCTGAAACGAGTTCAGCATGACGAAGGTGTGTGGGGCTGGGAGCGAAAACGCGAGCGGGCCTGCATATTGGCGCTGACTTAGGAAAAAACTCCAAACTCAACCCAATCCCGTCACCCTGAACTTGTTTCAGGGTCCATTTCGCCGCACATTCAGGTCCATGCGGCAAGAGCGGGTCCCATGCGTGTATATTCTTGCGAGCAAGTATTACGGCACGCTCTACATCGGCGTGACCTCTGATTTGCTCAGCCGGATGTGGCAGCATCGCGAGGGCACTCAGCCGGGTTTCACCAAACGTTACGCCATCTACCGGCTGGTTCACTTCGAAATCTACGGGGCCATGGTCACCGCAATCACGCGCGAAAAGCAGCTCAAAAACTGGCACCGACCTTGGAAGATCAATCTTATCAACGGTGACAACCCTGATTGGCATGACCTTGCGGTGGGGTTGGGTTTGCCGCCGATTGCTCCGAACGGGAGGCACAATGGACCCTGCAACAAGTTCAGGGTGACGATCTTTGAGGGGCGTGCGCCTCACCCTGCCGCTCGCTTCAACGCTACCCGCACCAATTCGTTCAGCGCCGCACCTTCGCCCAGTTCTTCGAGCGCCCGCGCCACCGCCATAGTCGCCACGTTGGGTTTGAAGCCCAGGTTCTGCAGCGCCGAGACGGCATCTGCGCTGGCCGAGCCCGCGGGAGCCACCAGCGCCGCGCCCGAACCAACAATCCCACCCGCCTTGTCCTTCAACTCATTCACAATCCGCGCCGCCAGCTTTGGCCCGACGCCTTGCGCGCGCGCCACCATGGCCGCGTCGCCGGCCGCGCAGGCGCGCTGCACTTCTTCGACCGACAGCGCCGAGAGCACCGCTAGCGCCATCTTGCTGCCCACCCCTTGCACCCCGGTGAGCAAGCGGAACCACGCGCGTTCTTCGCCGCTGGCAAACCCGATCAGCCGCATATCGTTTTCCGACACTTGCAGTTCAGTGTGCAGCGTCACCATGCCCCCGCGCGCGCCCAGCGCATCGAGCGTCTTGGCGCTGCAGTGGACCAGATAGCCCACCCCGCCCACGTCGATCACCGCCCAGTCGGGGCCGAAATCGTCGAACATGCCGGTCAGCTTGGCGATCATGGTTTGTTCTATGGCACAGCGGCGAATCGTGGGCAATCCCGCCGGGACTGCCCTCCCCGCTTGTGAAACCGCGCGGCGGGGCGCTAAGCCGGAACTCATGGAGGGGCAGACCATCACGCGCCAGACCTGGCTGTGCATCGCGCTGGTAGCGGCCGCCGGGCTGGTACTGCGCGCGCTGGCGTTTGCACCGTTCGATATCAGCCACGCCGACGAGCTGATGCAGTACCTCGAACAAGGCAAACGCCTCGCCACCGGACACGGGATCGTGCCGTGGGAATACCGCTACGGCGCGCGCAACGAACTGCTACCGCAGCTGCTGGCGGTGCCGTTTTCGCTGGGCGCGAAGCTGGCCCCGGGGACGCTCGCGGGGATGCTGGCGGCGCGCTGGAGCTTCCTCGCGGCAACCTTGCTGGCGCTGCCCGCGGCGTGGCGACTGGGGGCTTTGATCAGCCGCACGCATGCGCTAGCGGCGCTGTTCGTGGCGGCGGTGTGGTACGAGAACGTGCTGTTTTCCACGCTCTTGCTGTCCGAAGTGTTGGCTGCGGCGCTGATCGCGATGGCTGCCGCGTTGCTGCTGGCCGATGCGCCAAGCCGCGCGGCGCTGCGCTGGGCCGGATTGTTGCTGGGTCTGGGGATAGTCATGCGGCTGCAATATGCCCCCTTCGCGGCGGTGCTGGCGCTGGCACGGCTGCGGCTTAATTGGCGCGCGTGGCGCGAACTGGCACTGGGCGGACTGGCCCCTCTGGCGATTGGCGCGCTCAGCGATCTGGCCGCCGGGCAAGTCCCGCTGCGCTGGATCTGGGTCAACCTTTCCTACAATATGGGACAAGGCCGCGCCGCGCGCTTCGGCACTTCCAGCCCGCTGGAATATCTGTGGCTGCTGCTCGACCATCTCGGCCCGGCTGCGCCGTTGATGCTCGCCGGAGCGCTGCTGAGCCCGGCGCGCTATCGCCCACTGGTGGTGGCGCTGGTCGCCAACTTGGTGTTCCACAGCCTGATTGCGCACAAGGAATACCGTTTCGTGTGGCTGTCGGTGTGGTCGATCACTGTGCTGGCGGGAATCGCCTCGGTCAGTCTGGCGCAGGCACTATCAGCGCGGCGCGGGCGGGCGCTCTCGCTGCCGATGCTGGGCGTCTTGGGTGCATTGTGGCTTGGTGCAAGCTTCGCGGCGCAGGCGCAATCAGGCGGCGCGCGGACGCTGCGCGGGGGTGCCCCGATCCCGCTCGCCGCTAATATCGCAACTGCGCGCAAAGAAACCTGCGGGATCGCGCTGCCCGATCAATGGCGCGCGCATCTGGTGCCCGCTCTGCTCCCGCGCGAAGTGCCGCTGTATGTCGCGCCAGCTTCCGTCGTGGTCCGCGACGACCCGCTACCCAGCGGTTTGGTCGGCGCGGCGGACGTGCTGATCTTTCCGCAGCTACCCAATGGCGCGCCGGGCTACCGCGAGCTAACCTGCCGCGCCAATTCGGTGCTCAAAGCCTGCATCTATGTCCGGCCCGGCGGCTGCTTGGACGATCCGAACTGGACCTACCAAGCAGCGCTGGAACGCGAAGATCTTTAGCAACTGAGGATAATTAGAAGCCGGGGATCCGCATGTTGGCACCCAGTCTGCAAGCGAGTGCGGCACCGCCGACTTCGAGTGCGGTCTTGGGATCGCGGACCGATGCGGCGACGCGGATCAGATCGCCAAAGGTCAACTGATTGTCGCTGCGATAGTACCGCGCGGCGTCGGACAACCGGTCAACTTGGCGGGTGCTGAGGTGCCCGCGCAGGAACTCTGCCGCGCAGCTGGCCTGATTGCGATCAAGCCCATAGCGCATCAGCGCATCGGAAATCTGATAGCGGCTGGCCATACAGCCCGACAGGGCCAGGCTGGCAACGGCGGCGAGCGATAGGATTTTGAAACGGGGCATGGACTGGGCCTCCTCATAGCATGTGGCACCGCTAGTCTGCCCCGAATGAACAGCGGCTTGCTGAGTGTTAACGGCTCAGATGGTCGAGCGTTCCAGCCAAATGCGCATGGGCAATCGCGACGGCCAGTGCATCGGCGGCATCGGCCCCGACCAAATGCACCCCCGGCAGCAGCACTTTGAGCATCGCCTGGACCTGCACCTTGTCCGCGCCGCCAGTCCCGACAATCGCTTTCTTGACCAGCCGCGTGGCATATTCAGCCACCGGCATTCCCGCCCGCGCCAGCGCCAGCAGGCACACCCCGCGCGCTTGCCCCAGCTTGAGCGTGGATTGCGGATTGGCGTTGACGAACACTTCTTCCACTGCGCCCGCATCGGGCTGGAACTGGGCGATTACAGCGGCCAACTCACGATCAAGCTGGACCAGCCGCTGCGGCAGTGGGGCTTTCGGATCGGTCTTAACCTGACCATTTGCAACATGGCTAAGCCGATTGCCCGACTTGGCGATCACCCCCCAGCCCGTACAGGTGAGCGAGGGATCAAGGCCGATGATGATCAGCCGAGCTGCTCCATCACCGCGTCGGAAATCTCGTAATTGCCCCAGACGGTCTGGACGTCATCGTCCTCATCGAGGATGTCGATCAACTTGAGCAGGGTGGCGGCGTCGCTCGCGTTGAGCTCAACCTTGAGGCCGGGCTTCCACGCCAGCTTGACCGCCTCGGCCTCGCCCAGCGTCTTTTCCAGCTCGCGGCTGACCGGGTGGAGCACATCAATGCTGGTCCAGATCGCGTGGCCATCAGCATCGCTTTCAATATCATCGGCCCCGGCCTCGATTGCCGCTTCGAGCACGGTGTCTTCGTCGCCCGCGCTGGCCGGATATTCGATCAGCCCGAGCCGTTCAAACCCGTGGCTGACTGCGCCCGATGCGCCCAGATTGCCGCCGTTTTTGGAAAAGGCAATGCGGACATTGGTGGCGGTGCGGTTGCGATTGTCGGTCAGGGCCTCGACGATCAGTGCGACCCCGCCCGGGCCGTAACCTTCGTAGCGGATCTCTTCGTAATTCTCGGCGTCGCCCCGGCTCGCCTTGTCGATCGCGCGCTGGATATTGTCCTTGGGCACCGATTGCGCTTTGGCGGCGTTGACCGCCGCGCGCAGCCGCGGGTTCATGTCCGGATCGGGCATGCCCATCTTGGCCGCAACGGTAATTTCGCGGCTGAGCTTGGAGAACGACGCCGAACGCTTTTTGTCCTGCGCGCCCTTGCGGTGCATGATATTCTTGAATTTGGAATGGCCGGCCATTGCTCACGTCTTGCAGCTAGGGGGTGGATTGGTGCCACGCCCCTAGCCGAGTGCGCGGACAAGGGCAATTAGCCCAGCCCCAGCGCCGCCTTGTACAGATCCAGGATCGCTTCCATTTCGGCCCGGTCATCGGGCTTCATTTTGCGTAGGGCGACCACTTTGCGCATGATCTTGGCGTCGTAGCCGACCGCCTTGGCCTCCCCGTAAACGTCCTTGATATCGTCGGCGATGCCCTTTTTCTCTTCTTCGAGGCGTTCAACCCGCTCGATCAGCAGGCGCAGGCGGTCGTCGGTGGTTTCGGCCATGATATAGGTGTTCCGCTATTAGAAGTTGCTGTTTCAGCGCCGATAGCGAGGCCAAGAGATTCGGGCAAAGTTTGGGCTGTGGAAATCCTCCCTGTTGCGCAGCAATGGGGAGGTGGCGGCCGCGCAGCGGCTGACGGAGGGGTCATACGGAGGCGCAGTAACCCCTCCGTCACGCCCTGCGGGCGCGCCACCTCCCCATTTTCGCTACGCGAAATCAGGGAGGATTTTAGGTGGCGTTCTTCGCCACACTCGCCGCCATCAGCGCCAGCTGCTCATGTGTCGCGTCGGTTTGGAAGTTTGCTTTCCATTCGGCCGCGGGCAGACCGTGGATGAGCTCGCGCGCGGCGGCTTTATCAAGCGGCGCACCAGCCTCGACAATCCAGTCAGACAGGCAATTGCGGCAGAACCCGGCTAGGCCCATTAGCTCGATATTCTGGGCATCATGGCGGTGGCGCAAGTGCCGTACCAGCCGGCGAAAGGCCTGCGCGGCGACGGCATCGTCAAGCGCCTCAAGCGGGTCTGCGGGGTTTACATTCGTATTTTCAGAGCAGCTCATCGCGGATTCCTTGGGTTATCGTAGCTTCTTTGCCATAGCGCAGGTGAAAACGGGAAGAGGTAACGGTGGCAAAGCTCGATTTACGCGGTCGCAAGATCAAAATTCTGGCCACGTTGGGCCCGGTCAGCTCCAGCCCCGAGATGATCGAGAAGCTACTGCGCGCGGGTGCCGATGCGTTCCGCGTTAACATGAGCCATGGCGACCACGCCACCCATACCCAGACCATCGCCGCAATTCGTTCGGTCGAAAAGCAGGTTGGCCGACCGGTGGCAGTGCTGTGCGACTTGCAGGGCCCCAAGCTGCGCGTCGGCCAGTTTAAGGATGGCAAAGCAGTGATCCGCCATTCGGGCCACTTCACGCTCGACCGCGACCCTGCCCCGGGCGATGAACACCGTGTGTACCTGCCGCATCCAGAGCTGTTCGGGATTCTCCGGAAAGGCCAACGGCTGCTGATCGACGATGGCAAGTTGCGGCTCAAGGTGATCGAGGCAGACGAGGCGCATATCCTGTGTTCGGCCGAGGTTGGTGGGGTGATTTCGGACCGCAAGGGGGTTAACGTGCCCGATGCGGTGGTGCCGGTCCCGGCCTTGACCGAGAAGGACCGCCGCGATCTGGCATTCGCGCTTGAGAACGATGCCGACTGGATTGCGCTGTCGTTCGTCCAGCGCCCCGAGGACGTGGCCGAAGCGCGCAAGTTGATGGGCCGCGCGACCACCGCGCTGATGGCCAAGATCGAAAAGCCCGCAGCGGTCGAACGGCTGGAAGAGATTATCGAGCTGTCGGACGGGATCATGGTCGCGCGCGGCGATCTGGGAGTGGAACTTAACCCCGAAGAAGTGCCGCCGCTGCAAAAGCGGATCGTGGCGACGACGCGCCGCAGCGGCAAGCCTGTGGTAGTCGCCACGCAAATGCTCGAATCGATGATCGAAAGCCCCGCACCGACCCGCGCCGAAGTGTCCGATGTGGCCAATGCGGTTTACGACGGGGCCGATGCAGTGATGCTTTCGGCCGAAACTGCCAGCGGCGCCTGGCCGGTCGAGGCGGTGACGATCATGCACCGGATCGCCTGCCAGGTTGAGAACGACCCGGGCTATGCTGAACGTCTGCACTTTACCCAGGTGCGCCCCGATGCCACCACCGCCGATGCCTTGGCCCAGGCCAGCGCGACGATTGCGCAGACCGTGGCCGTCGCCGGGATCATCGTTTTCACCGGCTCGGGCTCGACCGCGCGGCGGGTCGCGCGTGAACGCCCCGATGTGCCGATTATGGTGCTGACCCCGTCTAGCCAGATCGCGCGGCGGCTGGCCTTGCTATGGGGTACCCACGCGGTCCAGACCAAGGATATCGGCAGCTTTGAAGAAATGATCGCCAAGGGCAAGCGGATGGCGCTGCGCCAGGGGTTCGGCACCGCCGGATCGAAACTGGTAGCGCTGGCCGGAGTGCCGTTCGGGACGCCCGGCTCGACCAATTTGCTGCACGTGGTAACGCTCAGCGGGGATGAGCTAAAGGGGCGCTAACCCCGCGCGCCGAACAGTGCCGAGCCGACGCGCACATGCGTTGCGCCCAGCATGACGGCGGTTTCGAAGTCTTCGCTCATCCCCATCGAGCGGCCGGCCAAGCCGTGATCGCGCGCCAGTTTGTCGAGCAGGGCAAAGAACGGCGCGGCTTCGATCCCGGCGGGGGGGACGCACATCAGGCCGATCACGGGCAGATCGCCCCCGCGCGCCAGATCGAGCAGTGCGGGCAAATCGGCAATCGCGCAGCCGCCCTTTTGCTCCTCGGCGCCGATATTGACCTGCACGAAGCACGGCACCTGCCGCCCGGCTTGGTCCATCGCCTTGGCCAGCGCGCTGACCAGCGAGGGGCGGTCAAGCGAATGGATACAATCGAACAGCGCGACCGCATCGCCCGCTTTGTTAGACTGCAGTTGTCCGATCAGGTGCAGTTCGATTGCGCCGTGTGACTGGCGCAGTTCGGGCCATTTTTCCTGCGCTTCCTGCACTCGGTTTTCGCCAAACACGCGCTGTCCCGCGGCGATCAACGGCGCGATGGCCGATGCCGGATGAGTCTTGCTGACCGCGATCAGCGTTACGTCTTGGGTGCGGCGCTGCGCAATCTGTGCGGTGCGGGCAATGCGCGTTTGAACATCGCGGAGGGCATTTGCTGGATCAGTCATCGCGGGCTGCTATAGCGCGGCAATGGCGCGATTGAAGCCCCTTCCGGCAGTGTGGCTGGTCTCCGACGAGCGCAATGACGCCGTCCTCGAGGCCGCGCTCGCTCGCTTGCCGCGCGGCAGCGGATTTATCTTCCGGCATTTCCACCTGGCGCCGGTGCAGCGTCGTGCGCGGTTTTTCGCGCTGACGCGGATCGCCCGCGCGCGCGACCATGTGGTGGCGTTGGGCGGGAGCCGGGCCGAGGCGCGGGCGTGGCGCGCCGATCTAGCCTATGGATCTGGCGGCGATCTGGTGCCGGTGCATTCGCTGCGCGAGCTTGCGCGCGCGCGTCAAGCCGTGGCGGCGCTGGTCTCACCCGCGTTTGCCACCCGCTCGCATCCCGGCGCTGCGCCGCTCGGCCCGCTGCGGTTTCGTTTGCTCGCCGCGCGGGCGCGGGTTCCGGTAATCGCGCTCGGCGGGATGAACCCGCGCACCGCCAAGCGGCTGAACTGGCCGCGCTGGGCAGGCATCGATGCATTTTTGCGATGAGGCGACTCCCCGGAATTGCAAGGATTCTTGACGGCGAGTCCCCGCGCGGCGCATAGTGCGGGCCAAGACCAGAGGGGAGCATCATGGCAACACGGCCTGCAACAGCCAGCCACCGCGGCGCGCGCGTCGATTGGCGGACCGCGCTGCGGCGGGCGGCCAGGCGCAGCGCCGAAATCGGCGGTGCGCTGGCGCTGCTGGGCGGGATGGTGTTCCTCGCGCTCGCGCTGGTTACTTACCGCCAGACCGATCCTTCCGCCTCGACCGCGGCCGATGGCCCAGTGCTCAACTGGATGGGCGGGGCGGGAGCCTGGGCAGCCGAACGAGCTTTGTTCCTGTTCGGTCCGGTCAGCGTGCTATTCCTGCCGCTGCTCTATGTGATGGCGCGCGGACTGTGGCGATTGGTCGAAGAGGATAACCAGTCGCTCGATCACGCGGACCACGCCTGGTGGCGGCCGATCGGGCTGTTGTTGTTCGCGATGGCGCTGATCGCCTCCACGCTCAGCCTTGCGATCAATGATCTGGAAACCGTGCTGCCTGCTGGCTGGGGCGGGATCGCCGGGCTGCTGGGCAGCGGCGCGGTTCATTTCATCGCCGCCAAGCTGCCAGCGGGCGCGCAGTGGATCTTTACCCTGGCCACCGGATTTGCCGCGCTGGCCGGCGGATCGATCATCGCCGGGCGGGTGTTCGCATTCGATTGGGGCAATCTGTTCACGCTGCCCGCGTTCCTCAAGCGCCAGCGGACCATCTCAGTTAGCCAAGACGGTGAATACATCTCGACCAGCCCGCGCGCCAAGCGCGATCGCCCGGGCCACGGCGAACAGATCGCCGCAGCACGCCGCGCGCCTGAAATCTCCGACCCGGCACGCGCGGCCAAACCCGCGCAGCTTTCTGCCGCCAGCCGGCAAAGCGACCTGTTCGACAAGTTCGAACTGCCCAAATTGGCGCTGCTCGATGATCCCCCGGCCAACTCAGCGCCCAAGATCGACAAGCTCGCGCTCGAGCGCAATGCCCGGCT
>JAYTIS010000134.1:0-6935 GCA_043731725.1 Novosphingobium sp. | reverse complement strand
TGCCATGCCAAGTAGCATCCACGGCAAAGTCTCACCCCAATTGTACGCAATCAAATCGAGCGGAGCGTCAGCGCGGTCAGCCAGTTTGGCTTGCACTTGCGCGGGCCAACTCAGTCGGGCTTCGACCAGATCGCGGGTATCGTCCTTGCGAAAATCAGCCAGATCGAGCGCGTGCTGACGCTGGATGGCGGGCGTCGCGGTGCCGGACTGAACGACCGCTTCCGAGGTCAAACTGGGCAGCCACTGCACCGCGCCCCACACCTGCCACAGCGCAAAGGTTAGCGCGGCGGCGGTCACCCATTGGCGCGGCTGCCAGTGCCTCAACGCTAGCGCGGCGAAGCCCATTGCGGCGTAGAGGAACAGGATATCGCCGTCCCAGATGAGCGCAAAGTGCAGGTATCCGAACACCAGCAACCAGCCGAGCCGCCGCGCCTGCAGCCGCGCGCCGTTGCGACCGGCGGCATCGGCGCGTTCGACGAACAGCAGCAAACTGGCCCCGAACAGCACCGAAAACAGCGCGCGCATCTTGCCTTCGAACAGCACCAGCGTGGCAAAGTACGCGGCGTGATTGGCCCACAATCCCGCAGTCCCGGCGCGCGGCAGATCGGGCGAATAGGCCGCACTGTCGGGCGCGGCAAAGCCCGCGACGTTAATCGCCAGAATGCCCAGCACCGCCACCCCGCGGATCAGGTCTAGCGTGCGGAGGCGGGGATTGGTTGGCTTGGACATATCTAAATTACGTCATCCCGGCGCAGGCCGGGACCCAGACCAAACAAGTGAAGTCGCAAAGCGGCATTTTTTCTGCGGACTGGGTCCCGGCCTGCGCCGGGATGACAGGCACCATTTTTCAACTCGGCGCTAATTTGGCACCGCAGCGCAAGTGAACCCGGCAGCCTTCAATTTGGCGCAAGCGGCCTGCGCGGCGGCTTGGCTGTAGCCGCCGGCCTGCAATTTGTTCACCGCGCCAGCCTTGACGCTTAGCCGCGCATGGCCGGCCAGTTCGGGACGGGCGCGGACCTTGGCCCACATCGCGTCGGCATTGCTGGCAATCCCGAACGCGCCGAGCTGGATGCGCCAGTTGCCCCCGGTACTGGCCAGCGCAGGAGCGGGCGCTGGGGCGGGGGTGAGTGTCGGAGCGGGCTTGATCGGCGGGCGCGAGGCCGGGGTGATGGCTGGACGCGCATAGTCGGCCCCGGCTGTCGCCGGGCTGTCACGCCCGGCCTGGCTCACCGCATGGGTGGCCGAGGCGACCGTCGGGGCTTTCATGGGCTGGCTGGAGACCGGCACTGGCACGACGGCTCCGCTTGAAACCAGGCTGCCAAGGTCAACAGCAGCAAATTGCCGCGCGCGCGTCGCATCGGCCTGACTGCCAAGTTCTGCTGCCAGTTGCACACCTTGCCGGCGCTGCTCAATCGGGATGTACTGGTCCATTTGCGCCAGCGCCCCCGTCGCTTGCGGCAGGCCCTGTTGCTGCGCCAGCGTCACCAGCGCATAGGCGCGAACCCAGTCCTTGGGCAGCAGATCACCGTTAAAATGCGCGATCCCCAGCAGATATTGCGCGCGCGGATCGCCGCGATCGGCGGCGGCGCTCAGATAGGGCAATGCCTTAGCCCGCTCGCCGCGCTGGAACAGCAGCAGGCCGTAAGTGTCCGCCGCCTGCAAATGGCCCATGCCGGCGGCTTGACCGAACAGTTGTTCGGCCTTGGTCAGGTCTTGCTTGACCCCTTTACCGAGCCGATATGCCTGCCCCAGATTGAACACCGCATCGCCATCGCCGCGGGCGGCCTGGGCCTGCCATTGTTTGATCGCAACACCAAAATCACCACGCATCCAGGCGTCCACTCCGGCTTTGGTATCGGCGGCCGCCGGGTGGCCAAACATCATGCAGGAGCCCAGCGTCAGCGCTGCAACAAAATAATTGCGTCCCATCGAAAAATTCCTGTCCCATAGCGGCGGTTTACCTTTGTAGTTTGGTCTACCCCCGACAGGCTTCGCAGCCGTGCTGTGTTGTCCCTAACTGACATAGTAAACGTTCACTTAGCAAAGGGTTTATGGGCCCTGCTGTTGGCTGAGTGCGGCCCACCTAGGGTCAGCGTTAACCCAAAATTAGGAACGTTCTGCGATCCCCCACGGCAAGTCATTTTGGGTTTGGTGGATTTTCTTAGGGGATAAGGCTTTGCGGGTACTGGCATTGGCATCACAAAAGGGTGGTTCGGGCAAGACAACCTTGTCCGGGCATCTCGCCGTGCAGGCGCAGCGCGCCGGCGCCGGGCCGGTCGTGCTGATCGACATCGATCCGCAAGGTTCGCTGGCCGATTGGTGGAACGAACGCGAGGCTGAGTTTCCCGCATTTGCCCAGACCACGGTCGCGCGGCTTGCCGCCGATTTGGCGGTGCTGCGCCAGCAAGGATTCCGCCTGGCTGTGATCGATACCCCGCCGGCCATCACCATGGCGATCCAATCGGTCATCTCGGTGGCCGAATTAATCGTCGTCCCGACCCGTCCCAGCCCGCACGATTTGCGCGCCGTGGGGGCCACGGTCGATCTGTGCGAACGCGCCGGCAAGCCGCTGATCTTCGTGGTCAACGCCGCCACCCCCAAGGCCAAGATCACCTCGGAAGCTGCGGTTGCTCTTTCGCAGCACGGAACGGTCGCTCCGATTACCCTGCACCATCGAACCGATTTTGCCGCCTCGATGATCGATGGCCGCACGGTCATGGAAGTTGATCCCAACGGCCGCAGCTCGGCCGAAGTGACCGCGCTGTGGAGCTATATCTCAGACCGGCTCGAAAAGAATTTCCGCCGCACCGTGTTCGCCGCGCCGACCGCTGTGTCGAGCGTGCAGGGCATGCATCGTCCGGCTGGCGGCTTCGGCCGCCGCGTGGCCGGCTCGTAAGCGGGGCGCCGGCGGCATGGCCGATCCCAAACCCATCGCTTCGCTATCCCCGCGTCTGCTCGCACGTAAGGGCGGCGCCAAACCCGCGATGCGCCCGCAGTCCGGTGCTTTGGCCGTTACCCAAGAAGACTTCTCGCACGAAGATCTGGGCTGGAACGATATGGGACACGACGATCCCGCCCATGACGGCGATTTGGCCCCGCGCGGCGAGGTTGTCTCGATCGATAGCGCTGGGCGGTTGCAGGTGCAACTACCCGAAGTGGTCCGCCAGCAGCGCGGCCTTTCGCGCGAATTGGACCCGGAACGCCGCTCGGCGCTGGACGCTGGCCGCCGCGCCGCTTTTACCCTGCGGGTTGATGCCGAACGTCACCTGCAATTGCGGCTGGCCTGCACCGTGCAAGGACGCAGCGCGCAACAACTGGTGACTGAGGCGCTTGACCGGCTGCTCGCCGAACAACCCGAAATTGCTGAGCTCGCCGCGCAAGTGGCGCGGAAACGCACATGACATTTATCGAGGAAGGGACCTATCCCATGCAGACCACCCACATCCGCCGTTCGATCCTGCCACTCGGCTTGGCCGGGGCGATTGCTTTGGTCATGGCCGCCGGGGCCGGATTTAGCTCGGGCGCGGTCGCTAAGGCCGGGATCGATAAGGCCGCGGCCGAAGCGCAAAAAGCACTGGCCAAAGGTGATGCGGCCAAGGCAATTAGCCTGGCCGAAGCGCTGGTTACCGCCGACCCGCGCAACGCGGTTTACCGCGCGCTGCTGGGCCAGTCCTACTTGCGCGCCGGACGCTTCGAAAGCGCGGCGACAACTTTTAACGATGCGATGAAACTGGGCGACAATTCGGCCAAGACTGCACTTTCGCTGGCGCTCGCCGATGTCGGTGCGGGCCGCAATCCCGAAGCAGTGGCGATCCTCAATGACTGGCGCGATGCCGTCCCCGCAGCGGACTTAGGTTTGGCCTATGCACTGGCCGGAGAGAGCGGCCGCGGCGTGGCGATCCTTTCGGACGCGCTGCGCGGCGGCGATAATTCGCCCAAGGTGCGCCAGAACCTGGCCTATGCCTATGCGCTCGACGGACGCTGGCGCGAAGCCCGCGTGATGGCGGCGCAGGACGTTCCGCCCGAAAAGCTCGATGCACGGATCAGCGATTGGGTCATGAAAGCCCGTCCCGAAGATTCCAAACTGCGGGTCGCCGCGATGCTGCGGGTCCCAATGGTCGCAGATGCGGGTCAGCCCGCCATGCTGGCGCTCAATGCCAGTGGTGACCAGGAGCAGCTCGCCGCCGAAACCGGCGCGGTGAAGACCGCCGTACCGGTGGTCGCCGCTGCTGGCGAACTGCCCGCCGCCGAAGCCCCGGCCGATACGCTGGCGCAATATCAGCCGGTCGACGCTCGGGTTGCAGTTCCAGCCGTGGCTACAGTCCCGGCCGAGCCAACTCCTGAAGCCTTCTCGCAGGCGTTCAATTCCGCTCCCGTCGTCCAGCCGCTGCCGCAAAGCCGGCCTGAAGCGATGACCCCTGCTTCCGCGCAGGCGCGCTTGGTGATCGCGGCGCGCCCGAACGCCATCTTGCACCGGCCCGGTCTGCGTCCTCGTCATACTTTGGCCAAGGTCGCGGGCCGCGGTTCGACGCACCTCGTCCAGCTTGGCTCGTTTGCCAGCGAGCAGGGGGCCCGCCGGGCCTGGGGCCACTATGCTGCGAAGAACCCCGAACTGCGCAATTTCAAGATGGCGATCACGCAGGCGACGGTTAGGGGCAAGCACTTCTGGCGCGTGGCTGCTGCCGGACTCGACGGGCGCGGTGCCACTGGCCTGTGCTCGGCGGTGAAGAACCGCGGCGGGGTATGCTTCGCATATGCTGCCAGCCGGTCGATGCCGGGCCGCGCGGTGGGTATGCCGGCCATGGCCCAAGCCGCCGCTATGAAGCCCAGGGTCACGACCTCAGCCAAGCTGGCGATGAAGCCAGTCTCTGCGATCGGCCCAGCCAACGCCCGCCGCCACTAAGGTTTACAAACAACAACGGGAATGTAGCCCCCTTCCGCCCGGCGGGAGGGGGTTTCTCGTTGCGGCACCAATCAGCCGATTGCGCTGCCGCCCTTGAACAGCGCCAGCACGCGGCCCTCGACGCCCTGTTTGTCGAACGGGGTATTGCCCGCGCTGGCCGCCATCTTGTCCGAATTGACCACCCATGGCTTGGCCGGGTCGATCAGCGCCAGATCGGCCTCGCGGCCCAGCTCCAGCGCGCCCGCGGCAACGCCCAGCAGCGCGGCGGGATTGGCCGCGAGCAGGGCAAAGGCGCGGGCCAGATCGATCACCCCGTCGCGCACCAAGGCCAAAGTCAGCGCCAGCAGCGTCTCGGCCCCGGCCATGCCCGGTTCGGCATCAGCGAACGGCAACCGCTTGTCCTCGGGCCCGCGCGGATCGTGGCCCGACGCAATCACGTCGATCGTTCCGTCGGCCAGGGCAGCACGGACGGCCTGCCGATCGGCTTCGCTGCGCAGCGGCGGCGACAGTTTGGCGAAGGTGCGGAAATCACCCAGCGCAGTGTCTGACAGCATAAAGTGCGCAGGAGTTACCCCAGCCGTCACCGCAACGCCGCGCGCTTTTGCTGCGCGCACCAGATCGAGCCCGGCGCGGGTGGTGACTTGGCGGAAATGGAGCCGCGCTCCGGTCAACTCAGTTAAGGCGATGTCGCGCGCAATCGCCAGCGCCTCGGCCTCGGCGGGAGCCGCGGGGAGGCCATAACGCGTCGCCATCTCGCCCGCCGTCGCCACCGCGCCGCCAGTCAGTCCAGCATCTTCGGCGTGGGTGATCACGGTCAGCCCCAGCATCGCGCAATAGGATAGCAGCCGGTGCATCGTGCCCGAATCGCCAATCCAGTGCCGCCCGGTGGCGACTGCTTTGGCGCCAGCGTCGCGCATCAAGGCCAGTTCGGCCAGTTCCGCGCCCTCCAGCCCGCGCGTCGCTGCGGCGAGCGGATGCACCCACAGGTCGGGCTTGCCCGAGAGCGCGGCAAACCGCACCCGAGCTGGGTGATCGAGCGGCGGGTTCTGATCGGGCATCAGCGCGGCGCGGGTGATGCCGCCAAAGTGAAACGCCGGCTTATCGATGGCGAACACCCCCAGATCGACCAGCCCGGGGGCGATCAGCGCACCCTTGGCATCGATCACGGTGTCGCCCGGCTGCGCGGTGACATCGCCCAACGCGGCAATCCGGCCATGCTCGCAGCGAATGCCGCCCGATTGCGGTTCGCCGCTGGGCAGGACCAGCCGCCCACCCAAGATCGTCAGCGGAGGCGCCGCACTCATGCCCAGCCCTCTACGCCGCGCGCCTTGCGGGTCAGCACATCGAGGCAGGCCATGCGGATCGCCACCCCCATTTCGACTTGCCGGGTGATCGCGCTGCGCAATTTCCCGTCTTTGGCGGCCAGATCGGCGACATTGCTGTCAATCTCGACCCCGCGGTTCATCGGGCCGGGGTGCATGACCAGCGCATCGGGCTTGGCTCGGGCCAACCGCTCCAGCGTCAACCCGTAGAGGTGGCGATACTCGCGCGGGCTGGGGATAAACTGGCCGCTCATCCGCTCCTGTTGGAGCCGCAGCATCATCACCACGTCGGCCTCGGCCAGCGCGGCATCGAAATCGTAATAGGGTGTGACCTTGAGCTGCTCGATCCCGGCCGGCATCAGCGACGGCGGCGCGCAGACGCGGACCTGCGCGCCCAAGGTGGTCAGGCAGTGGATGTTTGAGCGCGCGACCCGGCTGTGCAGCAGATCACCGCAAATCACCACGATCAGCCCGGCAATCTCGCCCTTCTCTTGGCGGATGGTTAGAGCATCGAGCAGGCCCTGGGTCGGGTGCTCGTGCTGCCCGTCTCCGGCGTTGAGCACCGGGCAATCGACCTTGTCAGCGATCAGCTGCACCGCGCCCGAGCTTTGGTGGCGGATGACGATCGCATCAGCGTGCATCGCATTCAGCGTCATCGCCGTATCGATCAGTGTTTCGCCCTTTTTTACAGAGCTTTGCGCGACGTGCAT
>JAYTIS010000133.1:0-7732 GCA_043731725.1 Novosphingobium sp. | reverse complement strand
AGCATTTTACCGCACGACCTGCGAATCGCACTTTATCTTTGTGCAACCTCAAGCTAACTTGAGGTCAAGCATTTTCTTGAGGAGTCGCGCGATGGACCGGAATGACCTGCTCCCGATTGGCGAATTGGCGCGGCGCACCGGGCTCGCAGTTTCGGCGATCCGGTTTTACGAGGACAAGGGTTTGGTGCAGGCGATGCGCACGATGGGCAACCAGCGCAGGTTTCTACGCAGCGACATCCGCCGGTTGAGCTTCATCCTGATCGCGCAAAAGCTGGGACTGGGGTTAGCCGAAATCGAATCGCAGCTGGCCAAACTGCCGCATGGCCGCACTCCAACAATCAATGACTGGCAGACCATCAGCCGGTCGTTGCGCAAGGAAATCGATACCCGCATCGCGCTGCTCAATCGCACCCGGATGAAGCTCGATGAATGCATCGGTTGCGGGTGTCTCAGCTTGCAACGTTGCCAGCTTTACAACCGCAATGACCGGGCCGGGGCCGCCGGGCCAGGTCCGCGGTATGTGCTGGGGTGACTACTCCGCCGCGAGCAATTCCTCAGCGCTTTCCAAGTCCACACTGACCAATCGCGACACGCCCTGTTCGACCATCGTCACTCCAAACAGACGGTGCATGCGGCTCATCGTCACGGCGTTGTGAGTCACGATCAGGTAGCGGGTGTCGGTCTCTTTGACCATCGCATCGAGTAAGTCGCAAAAGCGTTCGATGTTGGCGTCGTCGAGTGGCGCATCGACCTCGTCGAGCACGCAGATCGGGGCCGGATTGGTTAGAAACAGCGCGAAGATCAGGGCGATTGCGGTCAGGGCCTGCTCCCCGCCCGAAAGCAGCATTAGCGATTGCAGCCGTTTGCCCGGCGGCTGTGCGTAGATCTCTAGCCCAGCCTCAAGCGGATCGTCCGAATCAACCAAGGCAAGATGGGCTTGCCCGCCTTCGAACAGCCGCGTGAACAGTCGGCGAAAGTGCGTATCGACCGCTTCGAACGCGGCCCGCAAGCGTTCGCGGCCTTCGCGATTAAGGTTGCCGATCGAGCCGCGCAGGCGGTGCACGGCTTCGGTCAATTCAGCTTGCTCGGCCCGACTGGTGCCGTGCTTGTCCTCGGCACTGGCCAGTTCCTCGGCGGCGACCAGGTTGACCGGGCCCAGCCGTTCACGGTCGGCTACCAGCTTGTCATGCTCAGCGCTCTCGTGCGCGGCTGGCGCCACCTGTTCGGCAGCGAACGCGAAACGTTCGGGCAGCAGCGGCGGCGGGCACTGAAAGCGCTCGCCCGATATTCCCGCCATCTCGGCGCGGCGGGCCTCCTCATTCTCGGCGCGGGCAGCGGCCCCAGCGCGCAGTTCGCGCGCCGCGGCCAGCGCCTCGTTCGACTGAGCGAATTGCGCTTCGGCTTGCCGCGCAGTCTCGCCGGTCGCGCTCACTTTGGTTTCCGCGGCGGTCAGGTCGACGGTGATCCGCGCCCGCACGGCGTCGCCGGCCTCGATTTCACGCAGCAGGCTGGCAGGTTTTGCGGCAAATACATTGCGCTCTTCGGCGATCTCTTCAAAGCGGCGCTCCATCCCGGCCAGTCGGTTGGCGGCGTCTCCCGCCCGGGCTTGCCAGCTTCTGATGTCGTTGCGCTGCGCGGTTGTCCGCTCGCGCGCAACCGCTAGTCCCTGATCATGCGCGGCGAGCGCGGCGCTGGCTGCCTGCAAGCCCTGGCGCGCGGCGTCATGGCGCGCCTGTGCCGAAGCAAGTTGCGCGCGGCCACTTGCAGAATCAGGCAGCGCGGCACGCCGTGTAGCGGCCCCGTCGTGCTCGGCTTTGGCCACGACGCGCCGTTGCGCCAGGTCACCCGCGGCTTCGGCCAGTTCGGCCCGGCGCAGTTCGAAGCGCGACTTGGCGGCTTCGGCCTGGTCGCAAGCGCGCAAGGCCGCGCGTTCGGCCTCGGCAGCGATAGAAACCGCACGCTCCGCTGCGATCAGTGCTGTTTGCGCCGCAGTTAACTGGATCTGGACTGCACTAGCACGTGTCGCAGCCAGTTCCGCAGCAGCGCGCCGTTCGGGCAGTTCTTGATCAAGCGCAGCAAAGCGGTTCTCCGCTTCAAGCCGTGCTGCTTCGGCCCCACCTTCGCCGCGCGCAACAAAACCATCCCAGCGGCGCAAGTGGCCCGAAGTGGTTACCAGCCATTCGCCCGGTGCGAGTTGACGGCCGTCGTCGCTTGGCGCGACATGCACCAACGCGAGCCGCGCCGCGAGCTGCGGCGGGCAAATGGTAACCCGGGCGGCGAGACTATCTACGACCGCAGGCGGAACGTCGGCACCGGTCCAAAATCGTCCGTCCTCAACCACTGGGGCTTTGCCCAGCAATGCCTTGGCGTCACGTCCGAGCACAGCTGCGAGCGCGCGTTCGTAGCCCGGTGCTGCGCGGATCAAGTCAAGCGCCTGCGCCATGCCGTGCTTGTTGCCAGCTTGTCGTGCGCGCGCCTCACGATCGCGCGACAATGCTTGATATTCGCGCTCGACCCCGGCCAGTTCGGCCTTGGCCTGCGCCAGCGCCGCTCCGGCTGTGTCTCGCGCTGACTGCAGCGCGCCTTTGCGCTCCTGCTGCACGGCCAACGCAGTACGAGTTTCAACCAGCGCAGCGGTAGCAGTGTCGCGCGCGGTCTCGGCCTGCGCCAGGGCAGCCAGTGGGTCGCCATCGCGAGCGAGACTGTCTGCCAGATCGGCCTGGCGCCGGACTTCGCTATCAAGCCGCGTTAGACGCTGTTCGGCGGCAGACAGCTCGGCTTCGGCAACGCGCCATTCGGCTTCGACCCCGGCTTGATCCGCGGTGGCCTGTGCCAGCGCCAGTTCGGCCGCGCGCAGGGTGCGGTCGGCATCTCCCAGCGCGGCGGCGACTTGCGGTTGGCGCGCTTCGTCGGCGCTCAGCGCGCTTTCGCCAGCGGCCAGATCGCGCTCCAATTTGGCCAGCGCTTCGGCTGCATCGCGGGTGAGCCGGTCGGTATCACCGCGGTCTTCCTCAAGTCGTCGCTGCTGGCGCTCGAGGTCTGTTAGCCGCTGTTCGGCGGCTTCGAGTTGGCTGGTCAGCGTTGCCATGCGGTGCCCGTGTGCGGAGGCATCGTCGCGGCGGTCGGCGAGTTCATCGCGCGCCTCAGCCAAAGCGGCGGCGGCGGCGTGCTGTAAGTCCTGCGCCCGACTGGCAACGCCCTGCGCCTGAGCCACCCCGGCGTCTGCGCCTTGCGCTGCGGTGCGCGCCGCTTCGGCGGCAGCCGCTGCATCGCGCCAGCGGGCGAATACCAGGCGCGCTTCTGCCAGCCTGATTTTGTGCGACAATGCAGTGTAACGCTCGGCTGCGCGGGCCTGGCGGCGCAGTGCCCCAATTTGGCTGTCGAGCTGCGCCATGAGGTCTTCAAGCCGGGCTAAATTGGCTTCGGTCGCGCGCAGTTTCTGTTCAGCGTCCTTGCGCCGCACATGTAGCCCGGCAATGCCGGCAGCTTCTTCGAGCATCATTCGGCGTTCGGCGGGCTTGGCCGCGATGACCGCCGCTATCCGGCCCTGACTGACCAATGCGGGTGAATGGGCACCGGTGGCGGCATCGGCAAAGACTAGCGCGACGTCCTTAGCCCGCACATCTCGGCCGTTGACGCGGTAAGCACTGCCCGCGCCGCGTTCGATCCGGCGCACCACTTCCATGCTGTTGTCGATGTCGCCGCCATCACCCAGCAATACTACTTCGGCGAAATCGCGCGGCGGGCGCAGCGTAGTGCCGGCGAAGATCACATCTTCCATCCCGCCGCCGCGCATGGATTTGGGTGAGTTTTCGCCCATCACCCAGCGGATCGCTTCGAGCAAGTTCGATTTGCCGCAACCGTTAGGACCGACCACCCCGGTCAGCCCCGGTTCGATCCGCAGTTCAGCCGGCTCGACGAAGCTTTTGAATCCGCTGAGCTTGAGCCGCGTGATTCGCATCTGTCGTGCCGCCGGTCCGGCCGCTCGCCCGCCTACCGGGCGCCGGCGGCGCGCAGCGCTTCGGCGATTTTGGGCCATTCCGATTGTTCAGCAGGGATCTGCAGGCCATTGATGACCAGTGTTGGGGTCTGATTGATTCCCGCTTCGGCGAAAGTCTTGAAACTGTTCGAGACGGTGGTCGCGTTCTGGGTGTTCGCGAGGCAAGCGTGTGCCTGATCGACCGAGACACCGCGCGCGGCAAAGAAGCTGGTGAAGCCCAATGCGTCAGCCAAAGCCGGCAAGCGCTGGCCGGGCGGTAGGCTGGTAGAAGCCTGCGCGGCTTTCTGCACCGCCGGGTCATCGAGCAGCTTCACGAAACTGTCGTAATTGGCGTAAACCTGCTCAACCAGTGGGAAGAAGCTTTCTTTGGGTGCGCAGCGCACCAGCATGGTCAGCGGCAAATCCTGTTGGTGGATAAAGAAGCTGCGGTATTCGTAACTAACCCGTCCGGTCGAGACGAATTCGCTCATCAACGGGGCCATCGCTTCAGCGGCAAACCGCGCGCAATGCGGGCACGAAAGCGAGCCGTACTCGACCAGCTTGATCGGCGCTGCGGGGTTACCCGCCATCATGCCGCCGGTCGCCGTGGCAGTGACCAAGTCTTCCCACTTCTGTCCAGCGGGAGCGGCGACTTTTGCTATTGCGGTGCCAGCTGGCGCGGGGCCTGCGTCGGCATCCTTCTTACAAGCGGTAAGTCCAAGAGCAAGCGGGGCGGCAGCAAAGGCGAGCAGGAAGTGGCGGGTGCGAAAGACGGTCATGGCGCGTCGGGTTCCTTGGCAGTTCGAGTCGAGAAAGTTAGTCCGGTTTGTTGTGCGGCAGAAGGCCTGGGAAATCCGCGCGAGCGCTTCTCCACAGGGGATTACTTTGACCTACGGGCACTAGAAGCTGCATCAGCCGCAGTGTGCGCCGCCTTAGCAGCTGCAAGTGCCGCCTTTAGTCGCGGCTCGAGTTCGGGCCAGCCGTAAATTTCCTGCAATTTGCCATTGATCAAGAAGCTGGGGGTGCCAACCACCTTGATTGTGGTCCCGGCAAAGTCAGTCTGTTTGGTCAGCATATCAAGCTTGGCCTGATCGTTCAGGCAGGTATCGAGTTCTGCGGTGGTATAGCCGCGCGCGGTCATAATCTTGTACAACCCCAGATCCGCAGCGATCATCCGCCGCTGTTCTGCGGGTTTGGCCTCCAGCGTGGCCCAGCGTTTGGCATAGTTCGGATCGGTCGGCGGTTTGAACCAGGTGGTCTGCGCCGCGAGCAACGCTGTGCTATTGCCGAAATACTTGCTTTGCGGGCCGCACAGCGCGAGCAGCGACGGGGTTTCGTCTACCGGAGTTCGCAGGAACGGGCGCAGTTCCAGCGAAACCTTGCCCTGACGCACCAACGCGCCGTTGAGCGGCAGTTTCGACTCCTTCGAAAACTCAGCGCAGTGGCTGCAAGTATACGATATGAATTCGACCATTCTGACTGGTGCAGTGGGGTTGCCCAGCACCGGGAAACCCTCGGCGGTCATCGTAACGGTTTGGTCCCATTGCTTGGCCGTCGGCAGAGTTGCTGTTGGATGTAAGACGGCATGGTGCGCCGCCGGTTTGGCTGAAACAGGAAATTGTGCGCTCAGCGTCAACAATCCAACGGCCAGTGCGGCAATAGTGGTCTTCATCATATTACAGACTCGCATCGATTTTGGGGCGCAGCTCGAGCCAGCTATGGACACTTTCAAGCAGGGTTCCGTTGATAGTGAAGCTGGGGGCCCAGGTGATGCCGCTGGCATAACCGGCTTTGCTTTGGTCGCCAATCCGATTTGCGACCGCTTTGTCTCCGAGGCATTTTTCGGCAGCGATACGGTCAACCCCTCGCCCTTCCATGATTTCGAACAAGTGAAGATCGCTGGCAATTGCGCGATTGCGGGTAAGCAGCGTACCAGTCACCCAGCGCTGTTTCTGCGCCGCACCGGCCTGTTCCAACGTCGCACGCCAAACCGCCTGACTACGCATCAGTGCTGCATGATTTAGCGCGAACTTTGCAGCCGGCCCACAATTGGCCAGCATCGCTGCAGCAAGGTCGACCGGGCTTTGGACCAAGTGGCGGAGTTCGAGCGAAACCTTTCCTGAGGAGATATAGCCGATCTGCAGCGCGCCGGCTGACTGGACCATAAAGATGGCGCACTGTGGGCAGGTATAGCTGACATATTCGACCAGCTTGACCGGTGCGGCGGGGTTGCCGATTAGATGGCCACCTTCGGCGGTTAAAACCACGTTGGTGTTCCAGCCGACGGTCTTGGGCGCAGTGCCGATCAGCAGCAGCGCAGCAGCGGCCAGAATCGCAGTGCGGGCAATTGCTTTCACTTGGAATCTTCCTCTTCCGCGGTGCCCAAACTGCGCGCCAGCGATTCGAGTACCGTGCGTAGCTCCGGATCGCCGATATCGCGCAGGCTTTCCCCCAGTTCTAACGGGATCGGCCGCAGCGATGGCGGCGCGGTTGGTCGTTCTTTTGGCACCGGCGGCTGAACCGCGCCTTGCCGCAATTTGACCCGGGTGACTGCGTTGTAGCCGAAAAAGCGGTTCACCCGCTCGATAATTTCGGGAATTACGTGGCTAATCATCGGCGCATGCGCGGGCACCACCAGCAGTTGCAGGATGCCGTCGCTCTTTTCGCCGGGCGGAAAGCGGATTGCCTCGGGCATACACACCAGGGCGTGACGCTCACCGACGATCTCAGGCCAGCGGGTCACCACGCTCGATTGGACGAAGCCGAAGCGGCGAAAGGCGGTACGCCCGACCTCGGGCATCAGTTCGGCAATCGGGCGTGCCGCCCCGCCACGCGGTCGCTCATAGCGGCGTACTGCAGGTTTTGTTGGTTTAGCATCCCGTTCCATTGCGCTGCAGGCAATGCCATAGCGCTGCGATGGATGCCAGCGCCGAGACGATTCCTGAACTGCTGCTCGGCTGGTACGATGCACACTACCGCAGTCTGCCGTGGCGCAGTGCACCTGGGACGCCAGCACCGAATCCGTACCGGGTGTGGTTGTCCGAAGTCATGCTCCAACAGACGACGACGGCAGCGGTCGCGCCGTATTTCAACAAATTCCTCGCCCGTTGGCCCAATGTCCAGGCACTCGCCGCTGCTGATGAAGGCGCGGTGATGGCCGCCTGGGCTGGTCTGGGCTACTATGCCCGCGCGCGCAATCTGATCGCCTGTGCCAAGGCGGTGACTGAGGTCGGCGGACAATTCCCGAAAACAGAGGCTGAATTGCGCGCGCTACCCGGGCTGGGGGCCTATACCGCCGCCGCCATCGCCGCGATTGCCTTTGGGCAACGATCTGCGGTGGTCGATGCCAATGTCGAGCGGGTGATCGCGCGGCTTTCCGCGATTTCAATGCCTCTGGCGCAAGCGCGCACTACAATCCGCGCGCAAGTGGATCAGCTGACCCCGACGGCGCGCCCCGGCGATTTCGCACAAGCCATGATGGACTTAGGTGCAACGATTTGCACGCCGCGCAATCCGCGCTGCCTGCTGTGCCCATTGACCGCGCACTGCGTCGGGCGGGTGCGGGGGGCCGAGCAGTTCCCGGTTAAGCTGCCTAAAAAATCCAAGCCACAGCGGACCGGACAGGCGTTCTGGATCGAACAGGACGCTATGGTGTGGCTGGTGCGGCGAGCGAACAAGGGCATGCTTGGCGGGATGTTGGCCTTGCCCGATGATGGCTGGAACGCCCGCGCTGATGGGTGCGCCGTGCTGCCG
>JAYTIS010000132.1:0-5240 GCA_043731725.1 Novosphingobium sp. | reverse complement strand
TCTGCCAGCCGCGCGGCGACTTCCGCCTCGTCCGCCAATTCGACGTCGAATGAATAGACCAGCTTGATCGCCCCGCGTTTGCGCGCATCGTTGCCGCGCCGCACCAGCGTATGGTTCAGCAACGCCGCTACGTTCACTCCCAGCCGCGCCGCAATCGCGGGCAGCACCGCCTCAGGCTGATGATCAAGCGGCAGGGCAAGGTCGGACAGGCGCAACATCGTGCCCGCGCCATAGGCGTTGGTCCGGCCAGATGGAAGCACAGCCGCGGCGCTCGACGCCCCGCCTTGCCGGATTGTTCGACAGCCCCGCAGAACTCCTGTAAAGTCGCCCATGGGTGGCTTCAATGGGGGGGCAATGTCCGACATCTTCCTGTCATACAATCGCGAGGATCAATCGCGCGCGCGGCTGTTTGCCGAAGCGTTTGCGGCGGCCGAGCTGTCAGTGTGGTGGGACGTCACGCTGCGCTCGGGCGAGGCCTACGATGAAGTGACCGAGGCCGCGCTGCGCGGTGCCAAAGCCGTGGTAGTACTGTGGTCGCCGCGATCGGCGGTGTCTCGCTGGGTCCGTGCTGAAGCGACCATTGCTGATCGCTGCCGGACCCTGCTGCCGGCCATGATCGAGCCGTGCGAGCGCCCAATCATGTTCGAGTTGACTCAAACCGCCGACCTGATTCATTGGCACGGTGCATCCGACGATCCGGCGTGGTTGAGGTTCCTGAAGGATGTCCGCGGACTGATCGCGACCTCCGGCTCTGCCACCGACACAACACCCATGCCGGTGCGCGCCGCCGAACTTTCGCCAGTGCTAGTCGCCACGGCGCAGGCACCCACCAAGGAATTCCGCCCCGGCCAGCGACCGACGCTCGGAATTCTGCCCTTCACCAACCGCTCGGGCGAGGCGGCTGACGACGCGTTTGGCGATGCCATGGCTGAAGACATCACTGCCGCGCTGTCGCATGAAAGGGGACTGCGCGTGCTCGCGCATGGCACCATGTCGAGCTTTGCCGGGCAGGTGATCGATGTGCGCCGGATCGGGGCTGATCTGGCCATCGATTATATTATGGAAGGCAATGTCCGCCGCCTCGGCGAAACCTTGCGGGTCACCGCGCAATTGGTCGATAGCCACAGCGGCGCGATCCTGTGGACTCAGAAATTTGACCGACCAGGCTCGCAGCAGGCCGAATTGCTCGACGAACTGGTCGCGGACGTTTCAGCGCATCTCACAGTCAAAATCCAGAATATCGAGATGGACAGGGCGCTGAAAAAGCCTGCACCGACGACGACGTGGGATGCGATGAAGCGCAGTTGGGCTTCGATTCCTAAGTTCACCGAGGAAGCGCTGCAAAAGGCGATCACCAATGCACGCCAAGCATTGGCGCTGGCACCCGACTATGCGTTGGCCGAATCCGGCTTAGCGCTGACGCTGGGTGTGCTTTACCAGCGCAATGGCTCGAGACAGCCCGAATTGCTTGAGGAAGCTCTGCTCCATTGCAAAAGCGCAATGCAACGCGGCGAACATCCCACGGTGCTGTTCCAGGTCGCGCTGGTCAAATCTTACGCGCTAGAATGGGAAGAATCGCTGGTGCTGGCGCGGCGCTCGGTCGACATCAACCCTTATATGCCCGATGCGCTGCGCACGCTAGCCGGGGCACTGACCCGGTTCGAACGCTATGACGAGGCACTCGATTGGCTCGACAAGGCAGACCGGATGGCTCCACGCGGGTTCATGTTCGCGATCTCACTGATCAACCGCTGCTGGGTGCTGTTCGGCATGGGCCGGATCGACGAGACGATTGTCATCGCCAGCCAAGTGCTGACGATCAATCCGGGTGATCGCACCGCGTTTATGCTGCGTTCGGCATGCTATGTTGAAAAGGGTGAGATCGAACTGGCCCGCCGCGACATCGCCGACCTGCGCCGCGGGTCCCCCGGAGAACCGCTTGAGATGTACATGGGGACGATTCTGGCATCGCGGCAAGCTGACGTGCCGCGCGCCCGCAATGCCGAGCTGTTCAAGCAAGCCTGGGACGCAACACCTTTCAAGCCCGAGACCGCAACTGCGGTAAAAGATTTAGCGGGATCGACCTAAATCTCGACCTAGGGGACAATTGATATGCCGACACCGCCCATAGCGCGCGCCGCCGACGGCTATTTCCACCCGGCGGACGAGGGTGACGTGATCGAACTAGTCAATTATGCGCGCGCCAATGGACTGCAAGTGCGGGCGCGCGGCGCGTCTCATTCGGTTGCACTGAGTATCTATACCGACCCGGTTGACGGCAAGCCCGCGAACAAAACGCTTGAACGCGAACCACCACGCGGAAGTAACGTCGATATCGCCTTCGACCGAATGAGGGCGCTGAGCTGGATCGACGCTGACACTGGCATTGTCGAGGCTGAACCCGGGATGCATCTGGGCAAAGATCCGAGCGATCCGTTCAGGGTCCCGACGCTGGAAAAAAGCTTCCTCCATCAAATTTTCGTAAAGGGTTGGGCGGTTAATATCGTCGGCGGGATTACGCACCAGACGGTTAGCGGCTTTACCGGAACCGGTTCGGCTGGTGGTTCGATCATCTATGCGTTCGACAATGTCATTGCTTACCGGGTAGTCGATGGGCTGGGCATGGCCAGCTGGATCGAGCAGGGCGATCCGGAATTTGCCGCGATGATGACTCACGTCGGGCTGCTCGGGGTGGTCACCAAACTGCGCTTCCAGCTGATCCCGACATACAATATCCAAGGCACCGAAATAACCACGACGATGGGCGCCGATTGCCCGATCGACTTGCTTGGTCCGGGCGATAAGACGCGGCCCTCGTTGCAGCAGTTCTTGACCGAACAGCCCTATAGCCGCATGACGTGGTGGCCGCAGCATGGCTGCGAGCGGGTCCAGATCTGGCAAGCGAGCCGGATCCCCGCCAGCAAAACCGGGTTGGTTCCCTACCAAGAATTCACCCCCAATTTGGCCGGTCAGGCCAAGCAATTGATGGCCTCGCTGTTTTTCGTTCTGCTCGGCAACCGCAATTTGTTCCGGATCTTCCACTTGCTCCTGAAGAACATCGCGCAGTTTCGCCGGAATGTGGCGGCGCTGTGGTCGCGCGGGTCGCTCGGAGCGGCAGGTGCCTTGCTGGCCTGGCTGCCAGCCGCGTTGGGCGGGCTGGTTCTGGGCCTCGCCGGGTTGATCCTCGGGATCGTGCCGGGGACCATGCAGCGACTATTTACCACCCTGCTGCCGGTGTTCAATTCGCTGACCAAAACGCACCCCCCGACCCGTTTTTCCGACTGGTACTGGCGCAGCCTGTGCATGGATAACACTGCCGACGATGTGCTGCTGGGCACCGAATTCACCGAGATCTGGTTGCCGATCCAGCACACCCAGCGAGTCATGAACCTGCTGCAAGGCATGTTTGACGCGAAGGGCACCGCCGCGACCGGCTTTTTCGCGCTGGAAGTCTATGCCGGCCCGCCCAGCCCGGCGTGGATCAACCCCGGCTACAGCGACGGCACCGATGCCTACAAAGACGGGGTCAGTCGCTTCGATATTTACTGGTACCGCGATAACCCCGGTACGCCAAACACTGCGCATGCCTTTTTCACGCAGTACTGGGACCTGTTACGAGCCCATCAAATCCCTTTCCGGTTCCACTGGGGCAAGTTCATTCCGTTCTACGATTTTCCGGGCTGGGCCAAATTCTACGCGGACAACCTCCCCCGCCTCGGCGATTTCCTTGCCCTGCGCGCCAAGCGCGATCCAGCGGGGATTTTCTTCACGGAATATTGGCAGTTGAGGCTGACCGGAAAGTTCAATGGCTGAGGAGGGCTGAGACCCGTTTCAAAAACTTGGGAGCACCTGATCGGCAAAGCCCCACCCCGCCAACGCCTTTTCTTGGCTCCGCTTGATCAGCTGGGCGGCATCGGTAATTGAGCACGGGTGGGCGTCTTTGGCTTTAGCCAATTCTTCCCATGCAATCGGCACCGCCACCGGCGCACCATCGCGCGCGCGTGCCGAATAGGGTGCCACTGCCGTGCTGCCACGCTGATTGCGCAGCCAGTCGATGAAGATCCGGCCCTTGCGCTTGGCCTTGCTCATCGTCGCAATAAACCGCTCAGGCTCGGCGGCGGATAGCGCTTCGGCAAAGCGACGCGCAAAATCCTTGTGCACCTCCCACGAATGGCCAGGGCGCAGCGGCACAATGACATGCACGCCCTTGCCGCCCGAGAGCATCGCAAAACTGACCAAGCCTAGGTCGGACAGCGTCGCGCGCAAGAATTGCGCCGCGCTTACAACGTCGGTAAAATCGAGCGCCTCGTCGGGATCGAGGTCGAAGATCATCCGGTCGGGTTGCTCGATTGCGCTGGTCCGGCACTCCCAGGCATGGAATTCGATCGTGCCCATCTGGACACAGGCCGCCAGCCCTGCCGCCGCTTCGACGTAGAGGTAATCCTCATTCCCGCCGTCCTTTTCGCGGATCGGTACGTGTAGTACCTTGTCGCCAAACGCACCGCTGTCGTGCTTCTGGAAAAAGCATTGCTTGGCGCGGCCTTGCGGACAGCGCACCAGGCTGAGCGGGCGTTGTCCGGCGTGGGCCAGCAGCAACGGCGCGATCGCTGCATAGTAATCGGCGAGATCGCCTTTGGTTTGCCCGCTTTCAGGGTAAATCACCCGGTCACGGTTGCTGATCTTGACCGCGGGTTCCTCCGACGGTGCAGGCGCAGCGACCTCGGGTTTGACTGCCTTGGCTGGCTTGTCTTCACGCAGCCCCAGAAAGCTGCCGTGGCGAACCGAGCCCTCGGCGGTGAATTCGGCAAACGCGACTTCGGCCACCAGTTTGGGCTGCAGCCAGGTCACACCGCGCGCATCGGCCTTGTCAATCACCACCGGTGCCTCACCCGCCGTCAGTTTGGCCATCCGCGCGGCCAGATCAGCCATTGTGTTCTGGCCGAACCCGGTGCCGACGTTGCCTTTGTAAACCAGCTTGCCGGCTTCGTTCTGAGCCAACAGCAACGAGGCGAATGGCCGCGCTTTGCTCGGCGACTTTTTCCAGCCGACGATTACAAATTCCTGCCGCCGGGTGCATTTGACCTTAACCCAGTCCTTGCTTCGCGCCGAACGATATGGTGCGTCGATCCGCTTAGCGATAATCCCTTCCTGCCCCGCCGCGCACATCGCCTTGAACAAGCCTTCGCCCGCGCCGATCACGTGGTCGGCAATATGAATTGGCGGAACCGCGCTGCGCAGCA
>JAYTIS010000131.1:0-7529 GCA_043731725.1 Novosphingobium sp. | reverse complement strand
CACGCGCTGACATAACCCTTAACGCGCCAACAGGTTGCGGGCCTGGCTGGCGATCTGCGCCAGCATCGCCGGGGCCACCGGCATGGCGGTTTGCGCGCGGGCAATGACGGTGCGGAACTGGCTTATCGCTGGGGCCTGGGCCAGAGCCCAGCGTTCGACTGCCGCCGCCGCGGCGCCTTGCTTGCCGCCATTGCGGCGCAAGAAATCAAGCCGCATCTGCTGGAAATCGCGCGCCAGCCCGTTGATCAATAGGCGCTCCCACGGGTCCGATGGGCTCATCCGTGCGGCGGTTTGCTGGGCCCAGTCCAAGCCCAGCCGCGCACCAAGATCGCTGAAAGCGGCGGTCAGCGTGCGCGCGCCGATGCCATTATCCCGCGCTAGCCGGGCTAGCCCGATCGCGCCGTCCATGTCGAACAGCTTGGCGACGGCGGCACTCTGCGCTGCCGGTGCGCCAGCGGCGACCAAAGCGTGGATCATTGCGGCCGACTGGCTGCGGCCTTCGCCGGCCAGCAGGCTATGCGTATCGTGCGACAGGTCTTTGACGCCCGGTTCAAGCTCGGTCACCAGCCGCGAAGGTTCGAGCGTGCCGCCGCCGACCCGTAGCAAGTCGGCGATGTGATCCGACATGATCGAAGCGGCGCGTTCGAACAGCAGAATGCGCGCGCTTTCGGCCATCGGTTCGGTTTCAATACCGCGCCAGATCGCAGCCATTCCCAGCAGGCGTTCGGCGGCGACAAACGCTGCCGCTACTTGCGCCAGGGTCGCACCTTCTTCTTCGGCCAACTCGTAGGGGTGGATTACTCCCAGCCGGTTGATCATGCGGTTGGTTAGCTGGGTGGCGATGATTTCACGCCGCAGCCGGTGTGCCAGAATGTCTTGCCGATACTTTGTGCGCATCGGCGCGGGGAACGCTGCGAGCAGTTCATCGGCCAGCCCCGGATCGTCAGGAAGCGCCGATAGTTCAAGCGCCTCTTGCATCGCCAGCTTGGCGCAAGATAGCAGCACCGCCAGCTCGGGCCGGGTAAGCCCGCGGCCATCGGCGGCGCGGCGCATAAGCACGTCGGTTTCGGCCAGGCCTTCGGTCTTGCGGTCAAGCTGCCCGAGCACTTCCAGCCGCTCGATCAGGTGCATCTGCGCAGGCACCGACTTGGCGCCGCCGGCTTGCGCGATCGACAATGCGAGCGCCTGCAGCCGATTGTCTTCAAGCACCAGCGCAGCAACTTGGTCGGTCATCCGCACCAGCAGTTTGACCCGTGCGGGTTCAGTCAGCCGACCGGCGCGCTTGGCCCCGGCCAATGCAATCTTGATATTAACCTCGTGATCAGAGCAATCGACCCCGGCCGAATTATCAATAAAGTCGGTGTTTATCCGCCCGCCCAAACCATCGGCGCCATTAAGCGCGAACTCGATCCGCCCTGACTGAGTGGCGCCCAAATTTGCACCCTCGCCGATCACCTTAACCCGCAAGTCTGCACCATCGATCCGCAGCGCATCGTTGGCGGGATCGCCGACCACCGCATTGTTCTCGTATGACGCCTTCACATAGGTCCCGATCCCGCCGAACCACAACAAGTCGGCTTCGGCTTTGAGAATGGCGGTGATCAGCCCGTCGGGATCGATGCTGGTCGCCTCGATCCCCAGCATCGTGCGTACTTGTTTGGATAGCGGAATGTTTTTCAAAGTGCGCGCAAAAACGCCGCCGCCTTTGGAAATCAGCTGCTTGTTATAATCATCCCAGCTTGAACGCGGCAGCGCAAACATCCGCGCGCGCTCGGCATGCGATTTGGCTGGATCGGGTCTGGGATCGAGGAAGATGTGGCGATGATCAAACGCGGCGACCAACCGCAGGGAATTAGACAGCAGCATGCCATTGCCGAACACGTCGCCGGACATGTCGCCGCAGCCGATTACGTGCACGGGGTCCGACTGTACGTCGACTCCCATTTCCAGGAAGTGCCGCTGAACCGAAAGCCACGCTCCCTTGGCGGTAATGCCCATCGCTTTGTGGTCATAACCCTTAGATCCACCGCTGGCGAAAGCGTCGTCGAGCCAGAAATCCTGGTCTTCAGCGATGGCGTTGGCAGTGTCCGAAAACGTCGCGGTACCCTTGTCGGCGGCAACCACGAAATAGGGGTCTGCTCCGTCGCGGATGACCACCGCTTTGGGGTGAACCACTTTGCCACTCACGATGTTGTCCGTGATCGACAGCAGGGTGCGGATGAACAGCTTGTAGCTCTCCTTGCCCTCGGTCAACCAGCCGTCCCGGTCACGCAGAGGATCGGGCAGTTGCTTGGGGTAGAACCCGCCCTTGGCACCGGTCGGCACGATCACTGCGTTCTTCACTCGCTGAGCCTTCATTAGCCCGAGCACCTCGGTGCGGAAGTCGTCACGCCGGTCGGACCAGCGCAGCCCGCCGCGCGCCACCGGCCCAGCGCGTAGATGGATGCCCTCGACCCGCCGCGAATAGACGAAAATCTCACGCCATGGCAGCGGTTTGGGAAGACCTGGAACCAGCGCTGGATCGAGCTTGAACGCGAGCGCTGCTTCGGCCGCCGGGGCGAAGGCGTTGGTCCGCAGCATGGCTTCGACCAGCGCACGGTACTGCCGCAACAGCCGGTCATCATTGATCGCATGGACCGCCGCCAGCGCGCGGCGGATATCGCCTTGGGCTTCGGCCTCGGCCTGATTGCGGTCCCCCTTGAATCCAGGATCGAGGCGCGCGGAAAACAGTGCGATCAGCCCGCGGGTAACCTGCGGCGCGTGTTGCAGTGCATCGACGACGGTGGGAATGCCGAAATTCATGCCGGCCTGGCGCAAATAGCGATACCACGCGCGCAGCAAGTTGGCTTGCTTGGCGCTGAGTCCGGCAGCAATGATCAGCCGGTTGAACGGATCGTCCTCGGCCTGCGCGTTGAGCACGTCGGCAATCGCCGCTTCGATCACTTCCGCCCGATCGAGCAGATCCTCGCATTCCAGCCCGACCGGCGTGGTCAGCGCGAAATCGTGGATCGTTCCAAGCCGCCCGCCATCGAGGTCGGTTGGCACGTCTTCGATCACCTTGAAGCCGAAATTCTCCAGCGCTGGGACAGCATCGGATAGCGCGATCGCGCCGCTGCGCTGGTATAGTTTGAGCCGCAGATCGCCCGCCGACATATCGTCCGAACACAGCAGCCGCGCGCCCCGCCGCGGCCCATCCTCGCCGATATCTGCCAGCCGCCGCAGCCGGGCAATGTCGGCGGCAGCTTCGGCTGCGCCATAAGCGCTGCGGTAGCTTTGCGGGAACGCCTCGGCAAAGCGCATTGCGATGGCTGCCGCGCGAGACGGTTCTTCGCTGGCGGAGATCTCGGCCTCAACCGCATCGGTCCAGCCGCGCACCATCGCCTGCAATTGCTCGTCGAGCCGGGCTTCGTCGGGCTCTGGGATGCCGTCGCGAATATCGAGCACGAAACGGATCATTGCCAGACTGCTGCCTTCGACCTGTAGGCTCCAATCGAGTATCGGCGCGCCGGCGGCATGGCTCAGCATCTCGGCGATAGCCAGGCGGACTGTGGTCGACAGCGCATCGCGCGGTAGCCACACAAACGCAAACAGGTGGCGCTCAAGCGGGGCCAAGACCAGCGATAGCCGGGGGCGGGGGCGATCAACCAGGCTCATCATGGCCGTGGCGATCCTTTCAAGATCAGCATCGGAAAACCCGATCAGCAAGTCGTGGGGCAACGCGGTCAGCGCATGGACCAAAGCCTTGCCAGCGTGGCCATTGGCGGCAAAGCCAAACTTGGCCATCAGTTCGGCCAGCTGCGCGCGCATCCGCGGGATCCGGTCCGGCGCGGCGGCCAGTGCAGCGCTGGTCCAGACCCCGACGTGGACTGACAGGGCCGCGACCTTGCCGCTTTCCATCACGGGGATCAGAAACAGATCGAGCGGCACTCGGCGGTGAACATTGGAAATAAGGTTTGACTTGATGATCAGCGGCACCCGCCCACCGCTTTTCGACGGGTTGTCAAACCAAGCAAAAGCGCGGTCAAACGAGGCCGGAGCGAGCACTTGCTTGGCACTCTTTTTGCAAATCCCCAGCGCGTCGCTCTGGCTGCCGTCGCGCATCCGCGTGACATGGCCCAGCTGGGTTAGCATGCCATCCTTGAACCAGCGCAACAAGGCCGCGCCTTCGCCGCTCGACAGCTCATCAGCATCACGGCCCATCGCTGTTTGCAATCGCGGCCAGTCATGCACCGCCGCACGGACATCGGCCAAGGTCGTGGTCAGCGCGATCTCCAGCGCCCGCCGCACCCGGGCGTCGCCGCGTTCGGTTTCAAGGTAGATCATGCTCTCGAGCTGTTCGCCGGCGGTCTGCGGATCGAGCACTTCAAGCAATTTGCCGTTTGCGTCGCGGCGCACGGCCATGACCGGGTGCAGCAGCCGGTCGATCCCCAGTCCGTACGCCGCAATCGTGGCCGAGATCGAATCGACCAAGAACGGCATGTCATCGTTGATCAGCGCGATCCGCATGAAGCGGTCGCTGGCGCTGCCCGAAATCGATTCGATCACGATGCCGGCTTGCCCGGCTTCCCGCGTTGCGGCGGCGTCGAGCACAAAAGCCGCAGCGTGCTCCAAGCCCTTGGCTGTGAACGGCAAGTCTCCTGGAAGCAACGAGTCAGCCAGTTGACGGGCCAAGCCCTTGCTCAGCGCAGACTTCGAATTCATCGGTAGTGCTCCTCGGGTGCAATATCGTTGCGCCCGTTCCTGCGTATTATATTATTGCTAACTGACGTAGCATTTATGCGCACTGTAGAAGCATGAATTGACCAGTGCAACCACCCGCACCTGCGGATGTGGCCTTAAATCAGCGCTTGCTTCGTTAGTTCGAGCGACCGCCGCCGCGCCGCCGTATCGAACGTCGCGCCCGAGACAATGATCTCATCAGCGCCGGTGCGTTCGACAAATTGCTCGATCGCCACGCTGACCGTGGAGGGACTACCGACTGCGCTAACTTGGCGCATATGCTCGAGCATGGCGAGCTGGCCTGGCGGCAGGCTGTGGCGATAATTCGGCACCGGCGGCTTGAGCTTGCCCGGGGTGCCGCTGCGCAGCGCGACAAAGCTCTGGTCGGTCGACGAGGCGAGCAACACTGCTTCCTCGTCGCTGTCAGCCGCGATCACGTTCATCGCTGCCATAGCATATGGCTGGTCGAGCGCAGCCGAAGGTTGGAATTTTTGGCGGTACAGCGCCAGAGCCTGATCGAGATAATCGGGTGCGAAGTGCGAGGCGAACGCATAGGGCAGCCCCAGCGCGGCGGCCAGCTGCGCGCCGAACAGGCTTGAGCCCAGGATCCACAGGTCGACTGATGCACCGAGCCCCGGAGTGGCGCGCAGCGCCAGCGCAGGCTCGCCGCTGAATAGCGCGCGTAATTCCACCACGTCCTGCGGGAAATATTCCGACGCGCGGCCCAAATCCTTGCGCAGCGCCTGCGCGATCCGCATGTCGGCCCCCGGAGCGCGCCCCAGCCCCAGATCAATCCGTCCGGGGTGCAGCGCATCAAGCGTGCCGAATTGCTCGGCGATCACGAATGGATTGTGATTGGGCAGCATGATCCCACCCGCGCCGATCCGGATTGTGCTGGTCGCTGCGCCAATATGTGCCAAGACGACCGACGTAGCCCCACCCGCGACGCCGTCCATGCCATGATGTTCGGCCACCCAAAAGCGGTTGTACCCAGCAGCTTCGGCCGTCTGCGCCAGCGTGGCGGCATCGGCTAAGGCGGTGCTAATCGTGCTGCCTTCGCGCACGGGCACCAGATCGAGCACTGACAGTTTGGGCGGGCTGGGCGACGTCACTTGGCAGGTGATGCGCGCGGTGGCCCCAGCTGGTCAAGATACCCTTGCGCGGTTTTTGCGGCCAGACTGCCCGGCGCGGCCTTGATCACCGATTGCCAGCTGAGTCGCGCGGATTGGTCGCGGCCCGAAAGCACCGCGATCACCCCGGCCTCCAGCCCGATTTCGGGGTCGACCGGCATCAATTCGGCGGCGCGTTCGATCTGCCGCTGCGCTTGCACCAATTTGCCCTGCCGCCGCGACAGCGTGGCTGAGAGGAGCCAGGCTTGGTGATTGTCGGGCAATTCGTACCGCGCTTCTTCGAGCGCGCCAGACGCTTCCTCGGTCCGCCCCAGCGCGACCAGTGCGCGCGCTCGATCGATCTGGATCACACCGTTGAGCTTGCCGTCGCTGGCCGCATGCGCATCGCCGTGGGCATGATCGAGCGCTCCCAGTCCGGCGACCGTGTCGCCGGTCACCAGCAGCGCATTGCCCGCCAACGCGCCAAGCCGCGCCCGCTCGCCCGGTTCATTGGCGGGGGTATCCTCGCGTGCCGCAAGGAATAGCGTGGCGGCTTCGCTCCAACTCTCCAGCCGGGTCAGCGCCAGCGCCTTGCACTGCTTGGCCCCGCCCCGATCACTCAGGCTCTTGGCTGCCGCGAGCCAGCCTTCGGCCTCTTCGATCGCGTCGGAAGGATTTTCCATCGCGAGCTTGAGGCAGCTTTGCAGCTGGGCCGACTGGGCGGTGGTGGCGGCCGCAGTACGAACGGCGGTTTGGGGCGCTGTCACTTTGTCGGCTGCCTTACGACGGGGGATGCTGATCGGCGCTTGCGGCAGGGCCGGACCATTGCCCGGCGCGCTCCCGGTGACGCCAACCTGCGCCAGCAACGGGAGTAAGAGAGCAAGGCTTAGCGGCATGGCAGGTCCTGTGGTTCAGCCGACCGCGGCGATCATTTGCAGCAGCAACGTTATATCACTCGTCCGCGACAGGCGGTGATCGCCGTCCTTGACCAGCGTGACCTGCACATCGGCTGAACGCACAGCTTGCGCCAGCCGCAGCGCGGTCTGCCACGGTACATCGGCGTCAGCTTGGCCGTGCAGCAGCCGCACCGGGCAGGTCAACGCAATTTTGCTATCCAGCAAGCGCTGCGCCTCGCCATCGCGCCAGAAAGCCGGGTAAGTCGGGCTGGGTTCGGGGCCATAGGGATTGGCTTCAAGCACGGTCTCGCCCGCCGCCAGCTGCGCTTTTTGCTGGGTCGAATAACCCCAGTCGGTAAAGTCGGGCGCCGCGGCAATCCCGACCAGCGCTGTCACATGTGCAGGTATCGCCAGCGCGATCAGCAGCATCAGCCACCCGCCCATCGACGAGCCTACTAGCACCACCGGCCCCGGGCACTGTGTTGCGATCAGCGCCAGTGCTTCGTCGCGCCAACGGCTGAGCGTGCCCGCGGCAAAGTCACCTGAACTTTGCCCGCAGCCCGAATAATCGAACAGCAGGCACGCACGGTTATTCGCCCGGGCCCATTCAAATACTGCAGTAGCTTTCGATCCCGCCATGTCGGACATATAGCCCGGAAGGAACACCAAGGTTGGTCCGCTGCCGGGCGCAAAGCGATAAGCAATGCGCTGCCCATCGGGCAATTCGTGAACTTTCGCTGCGATCATAGCTTGCAGCGCATCTCCCGGCAGCGCGGCTCCCATGGGCTGGCCGCTTCAAGCTCCC
>JAYTIS010000130.1:0-21372 GCA_043731725.1 Novosphingobium sp. | reverse complement strand
GTCGTGTTCCACGCCCGGATTGCGCAGGAATCCGGTTTGTTCGACTTTGCGGCTGTGGCCGACGCAATCTCGGAGAAAATGGAAACCCGCCATCCGCACATTTTTGGTGACGCTCCCGATCTGGGCCAATCGCGTGAAACACGTTGGGAAAGCCATAAGGCCCAAGAGCGCGCCGCCAAAGGTGCGGGCGGCGCCATGGACGGCGTAGCGCTGGCGCTACCCGCCCTGCTCCGCGCAGAAAAACTCCAGAAACGCGCCGCGCGCACCGGCTTTGATTGGCCCGACCGCGCAGGTCCCGCGGACAAGGTACGCGAGGAAATGGCCGAATTGGCGGCAGCGGCAAGCCCAGCGCACCAAGCCGAAGAAGCGGGCGACCTGCTATTCGCCGCGGTCAATCTGGTGCGCGCATACGGAATCGCGCCGGAGGACGCCCTGCGCGCTGCTAACCGCAAGTTTGAACGCCGGTTCCGCGATATGGAGGCCCTGGCTGCAACGCGAGGACAAGAGTTCTCGGCGCTAACGCTCGATCAACAAGAAATTCTGTGGAAAGCGGTCAAGGCGTCAGAGCCTAGCGAACCGGCCTAGCTCGCGCGGGTCGAGCCGCACGTCGAGCCGTCTGAGCGGCCCCCGTTCGTCGGCGCCCGCTTCGTCTTCGCTAACCACTTCACCATGAGCATGCAGCCACGCGATCCGCTGGCCATCGCTCACCGGAAGAACAAAACTATGGTGTTTAGCACGCTGGGTTAAGAGCTTAGCAGTCGCTTCGAGCAAGGCATCGCAGCCAAACCCAGTCACCGCCGAAACCGGTACCACCACCGTTTCGCCCCGCGCCTGTACTTGGCCCAGCAGTTCGGCGGCTTGATCGGGCGCCAGCAGATCCCACTTGTTCCAAGCTTCGATCAGCGGAATGGTGAGCTCTCCACCTTCCGCTTCGCTCAGCCCCAATTCCTGCAGAATCGCCAGCACCTGCTGCTTCTGTGCCGAACTATCAGGGTTCGCCATGTCGCGCACGTGCACGATCACATCGGCCGCGCTCACCTCTTCGAGCGTAGCCCGAAAAGCCGCCACCAATTGCGTTGGTAGATCCGAAATAAAGCCCACAGTGTCCGACAGGATCGCCTTGTCCACTCCCGGCAGGCGGATGCTGCGCATGGTGGGATCGAGCGTGGCGAACAGCAGGTCTTCCGCCATCACCGAGGCGCCGGTCAGCCGATTGAACAATGTGCTTTTGCCGGCATTGGTGTAACCGACCAGCGCGATCACCGGCCACGGTGCTTTTTCACGGCGACTGCGGTGGAGCCCGCGCGTGCGGCGCACCTGTTCCAGTTCGCGGCGCAATTTAGCCATGCGATCACGAATCAAACGACGATCAGCTTCGATCTGGGTTTCGCCCGGCCCGCCTAGGAAGCCGAACCCGCCGCGTTGGCGCTCAAGGTGAGTCCAGCTGCGCACTAACCGCCCGGCCTGATAATCGAGGTGGGCCAATTCAACCTGCAATCGCCCTTCGGCTGTCGCCGCGCGCTCACCGAAAATTTCGAGGATCAGCCCGGTCCGGTCGATCACCTTGCGCTTGAGCTTTTCCTCCAGATTGCGCTGCTGGATCGCTGACAAGCTGCCGTCGACGATGACCAAACTGGCTTCGTCTTGATTGCAGGCCGCAGCGATATTGGCCACTTGTCCTTCGCCAAACAGCGTAGCCGCACGGGCTTCGCGGATTGGGATAGCGAAGGCGTCCACCACCACCAAACCGATCGCCAAAGCGAGGCCGCGCGCTTCTTCCAGCCTTGCAGCAGTATCGCTAGATGCGCTGCCCCGGCCCCGGAACTCGGGATAGACGATCAGCGCGCGCGCGCCGCGCGATAAGTCGCCAGCAGTTTCTTCTCCGAAAATCAGTTCTGTTCGCCTTCGTCGCTGTCACCCATCAGGTCGATCGGGGTCAGCGGCTGAATCGTCGAAACCGCATGCTTATAAGCTAGTTGCACATATCCGTCGCGTTCGAGCAGCATGCAAAACAGATCAAACGCAGCCACCCGCCCTTGCAACATGACGCCGTTGACCAGGAACATAGTGACCTGCACCCCGCTCTCCCGCAAGCTTGACAGAAAAACGTCTTGCAGCAGGCGAATTTTCTTGCCGCCTTCGACAGCGCTGCCGAACTGCGCAGAATCGATCGGTAGGCTGGGCATGATGGTAGAAACTGCGTGCTTATAAACCAGCTGAGCTTGTCCATCGCGGCGCAGTAGAATTGAAAAATTGTCAAACCAGGTGATGATGCCCTGCAGTTTGACACCCTTGACCAGGAACATGGTCACCGGAACCTTGTTTTTGCGGAGCAAGTTGAGGAACTGGTCCTGCAGGTTCTGGCCTTTACCGGTGGCTGGGCCGGTGGCTACGGCGAGTGCCGCCTCGGTCGCGCCTCCCTCGATTTCAGCTTCTTCCTTGGCCGTGCGCGGGCGCGCTGTGAGTGTGCGTGAGGTCATCGTTGTTATCCTTTTTTTGTTGGCGGCCGCTAGTACGGTCCGCGATCTGGCCCACCCTGCGAACGGAGGACCGGTTATCAATTCAAAGTCTAACGCAGCGCGAGGTCTGCGTAAACGCCGTTATTGTTACATGATCGCGTCAAATCTGCACTTCAACCTCACCATTTTCTTGGCCGTCGCGGCGATCGACCATGCCTAACAACTTGAGCTTACGGTGCAAGGCCGAGCGTTCCATCCCGATGAAACTGGCCGTGCGGGATATATTTCCCGAAAATCGTCTAATTTGAACACGCAAATATTCACGTTCGAAGTTTTCGCGCGCTTCACGCAGCGGTACGCCCATCAATGACGGCATCCCGCTATCGCCGCTGATCCGTCCAGACAGCACTTCGCCGGGCAACATATCCGCTTCGATCCGCGCCAGCCGGTCGCGCGGGGTAAGGATGATTGTGCGTTCAACCACGTTCCGCAGTTGCCTGACGTTCCCCGGCCATTCGTAGCTTTGCAGCGCGGCCATTGCTTCAATGCTGACCTCTGGTGCTTTAACACCTTGGTCGGAGGCAAAGCGCGCGAAGAAGTGATCGACCAACATCGGAATGTCTTCGCGCCGTTCAGCCAGCGAAGGGATCGTTACCGGTACAACGTTTAACCGATAGAACAGGTCCTCGCGGAACCGGTGATCGGCGATTTCGTGCTCAAGATCGCGAGCGGTTGACGAGACGACCCTGACATCAACCCTGATCTGGCGATTACCGCCCACCCGGACAAATGCCTGTTCGGTCAGCACGCGCAGGATACGCGCTTGGGTAGAAAGCGGCATATCGGCCACTTCATCGAGGTACAACGTGCCGCCATCAGCCATTTCCAGCAGGCCTGCGCGCACCAATTTGCCATTCGCTTCCTCGCCGAACAGCTCTTGTTCAAAGCGTTCGGGAGTGATCCGCGCCGAATTGACCGTGACGAAGGCGTGCTCGGCGCGGCCGCTCCAGCTATGCAGCAGCCGCGCGGCGACTTCTTTGCCCGATCCGCCCGGGCCAGTGATCAGCAACCGGCTGCCAGTGTTGGCCACTCGCTTGAGAGTGGCTCGCACCTGATTGATCGCGGTGCTGTTGCCGGTAAACTCGTCGGCTGTGACAAACCCTTCGCGTAGGCGGGCATTTTCGCGCCGCAATCGCTCGGTCTCGGTCGCGCGGCCGACCAGCATCAGCAAGCGTTCGGCCTCGAACGGCTTTTCGATGAAATCCATCGCGCCGCGGCCGATCGCCGAAACTGCAGTATCGATACTGCCGTGTCCGGAAAAGATGATCACCGGCAAATCAGGCTCGCGGCTCTTGATCGCGTCAAGCACTTCCAGCCCGTCCATAGGACTGCCGTGCAGCCACACATCAAGCAGCACCAGACTGGGGCGGCGCTCGTCAACCATTGCCAGCGCCGAAGTGCTGTCGCCCGCCACGCGGCACTCGTACCCTTCATCGCTCAGCACGCCAGCCACTAGCTCGCGGATATCGCGTTCGTCGTCTACGATCAGGATTTCGAGCGCCATCAGTCGTACCTCAATTCACACATTCATTCAGCCGCTTCGGAGCCGCGCTGGCCCTCCAGCGGATCGCGCGCAAAGCGCATGGTTACCAAAGTTCCGTCCGGATCGCCCGCAGCAAAGTTCATTTCGCCACCGTGTTCTTCGACAATCTTGTTGACGATCGCGAGCCCGAGTCCGGTCCCCTTCTCGCGCGTCGTCACATAGGGCTCGACGATCCGTTCACCGTCTTGCGGCAAGCCGATGCCGTTGTCGGCAATACTCACCAACACGTCCTCAATGCCGCCCTTCAGTGTGACCGCGATGCGGCCGCGCCAGGTTTCGTCTTCCAGTTTTTGCCGCGCTTCGATCGCCTCGACGGCGTTTTTGAGGACATTGGTCATAGCTTGGCCGAACTGATGCCGATCACAGGCAATAATGCCAAGGTCGACATCGGCAAAGAAAGCGAAGTTTATGGCCGGATGCGCGACCTCTTGCAGAAACAGTGCCTGCCGGGCCAGATCAACTGGGTCCTCGCCACGGAACAATGGCTTAGGCAGGCGGGCAAACGAAGAAAATTCGTCAACCATGCGGCGCAGTTCGCCGACCTGGCGGATGATCGTGCCGGTCAGCTCTTCAAACAGCTCGCCATCGCTGGTCAGCTGCTTGCGGTAACGCCGCTTGAGCCGCTCGGTAGCGAGCTGGATCGGGGTTAGCGGATTCTTGATCTCGTGCGCGATCCGGCGTGCCACATCTGACCAGGCGGCCTGGCGCTGATCGATCAGCTGGCGCGTGATATCCTCGAACGTAATCACATCGCCGGCCGATGAGCGGGTCGACTTGACCGCCAGTGTAAGCAGCTCGCTGCCCTTCGAATATTGGATTATCCCGCCCTCGTTTTCGCTTTCAGCCAGACTGGCAATTTGCGGAGCGATCGCCGCCAGTCTGGTGCCGATTGGCGGTGCAGCATCGCGGTCTAGTAGTAGCTTGTGCGCCGAACTGTTGATCAGGCGGATTTCACCGCGGGCATTGGTGCTGATAATGCCAGCGGTGACCGATTCGAGCACTGCTTCCATAAAGGCGCGGCGCTCGTCGAGCTGTTGGTTGGCGCCGACCAGCGCATGGTTTTGCTTCTCCAGCTGCTGGGTCATGCGGTTGAACGCGCGGTTAAGCAGCCCGACCTCATCGGCCCCGGTACGCCCCTCGACCCGCATGGTGAAATTGCCGGCCCCGACCTGCCGAGCAGCGTCGACCAAGTCGTAGAGCGGTTTCACCTGCCGGTCGGCAAAGCGCAGCGCGAACCACACCGACAATCCGACCAGCGCCAGACTGGCAACGAACAACGCCACGTTGAAGCGCAATTGCTGGATGCGGGTGCGCTGGGTCAACTCGTCATAGGCGCGCACAATGTTCTGCGCGTATCCGGCCGAAAGCAGATCGGACTTGCGCTGGGTATAAAGATAAATCCCCGCGCGGCGATCTATCGGGGTGACCGCCTGGATTGAGTTGGCGGTCGAACTCACCACGATCCGCTCACCCCGGTCGAGCTGGCGCAGCACATCGGCCGAGACGTTTTCGCTCAACGGCATGGGGCCGCTGGCAATCGCCGGACGACGCAGCACCCCGTCCCGACCTTTTTGCAGGATGGTCGATTCGTCGAGCTTGCGGTGGTGGACCTGGTACGAATAGTATTCCGGAAAGGCCGGGCTGGCGATTGTGTCCTGGCTGAGGAAATCGCCAAGATCGGCGGCCATCGCCAGAGTTTCGTATTCCATATCCTTTTGCGTCTGCTCGTAATAGCCGCGCGCCAGCTGATTGGCGTTTTCGAGCAGCCCGCGCGATTTGTCCGAAAACCAGAATTCGACCCCAGACTGAAACAGGAACGAGGCAAAGATCACCACCAGCAATGTCGGTATTGCTGCGATCAGCGAGAACAGGAACACCAACCGGACATGCAACCGACCGCTGCGCCCGATGTCCTCGGCAGCTCGTTGCAGTGCCAACCAACGACCAAGCAGGATAAGGCATGCCATGGCCGGAACCAGCATGCCGATCAGCAAGGTCGCAGTTAGTTCGGTGGGCAGCGGCTGGCTGCGATCAGACTGGACCAACAGCGCGTACGATGTGACCGCAGACATGATGAGAAACGCGGAGACAGCGGAAATCGCCAGAATTGTAAACAAGTTGGAACGCCGCGCCGCGACTTGGATCCTGCGCCACAATCGGGGCCAAGCCCGGTTTCGTGCGGGGACTCTTGCTTCCATCATCGTTGCTCGATTACAACACCACTGTTGCCATTATGCAAGGCAATTCGCCTCGGACTTGGCCCGATTTAATGCTGAAGCAGCGCCGGATCGATCGCCAGTTCGGTCAGACGCTTACGCAAAGTGTTGCGATTGATCCCGAGATGCTGGGCCGCCCGCAGCTGGTTACCGCCGGTCTGCCGCAACACCGCTTCGAACAGCGGGCGTTCGAATGCGGCCAGCGCGGCGTCATAGACCGCGCCCGGAGCAAGCGGGTTATCGCGCAGCCACAGCGTTACGGCGCTATCCAGGCTGCCCTCGCCAACACCGCTCCCCTCGCCCATTGCAGTGCCAAGTAGCGGTTCGAGCGCCGCGCTGCCGACCCGGTCCTCACGCGCTAGCAGCGCTAGCCGGAAAATGAAGTTGCGCAATTCGCGCACGTTGCCGCGCCACGGCTGACGCGCCAGCAGGGCCACGGCGCCATCGCTCAGTTGGCGACGTGGCAGGCCTTCGGCGGCAGCCAACTGGAGGAAATGCCGCGCCAGCGCCGGCACATCGTCGGGCCGCTCACGCAGCGGCGGCAACGTGATCGGCACCACGTTAAGCCGGTAGAACAGGTCCTCGCGAAAAGCACCGGCGGTGATCAGCGGGGCTAGATCCCGATTGGTCGCGGCGACGATCCGCACATCGACTGCAATTTCCTCTCGGCCGCCAACCCGGCGGATCTGGCCCGATTGCAACGCACGCAGCAACCTCGTCTGCGCGGCTATCGGCATGTCGCCGATTTCGTCGAGGAACAAAGTCCCGCCCTGGGCTTGCTCAAACTTACCCGCGTGCCGCGCCACGGCGCCGGTAAACGCGCCCTTCTCGTGACCGAACAGCTCGCTCTCGATCAATTCCGCGGGGATGGCTGCAGTATTGACGGCAACGAACGGCCCGGCTTTGCGGTGGCCAAGCTGGTGTATCGCCTCGGCCACCAATTCCTTGCCCGTGCCACTTTCGCCCAGCACCAGCACGGTCAAATCGTTGCGCAGAACCCGCGTGATCATGCGGTATACCGCCTGCATTGGCGCAGATCGGCCGACCAGCGGCAGGCCGGCTGGCGGCGTTTGAGTGGCCTCGTCCTCGCGTGCCGCAGCATTGCCCACCGCCGCGCGGACCGTGCGCACCAGTTCGTCAAGATCGAACGGTTTGGGGAAATATTCGAAGGCCCCGGTGTCGCTCGCCCGCACCGCCGTATCAAGTGTGTTTTGCGCCGAAAGGATGATGATCGGCATGTCGGGGGCCAGACTGCGCACTGTGCCGATGGTCTCGATCCCGTCGCCATCGGTCAGCATCACGTCGGTCACCAGTGCGGCATAGCTGTGCGCAGCCAGCAGCCGATCGCGTTCCGCAATCGAGTCACAGCAAGTGACGATAAAATCTTCGGCTTCGAGCGCGGCGGTAATCACCAGCGCAATCGAAGCATCATCTTCGACCAGCAAAACGCTCATGCTGCCGCCTCACGCCGCGCTCGGCTGCGCTCTTCAGCGATCGGTAAGTGCACGCGGAAGTGGGTCCGCCCGGCGCTCTCGTCGCGGTCGTAAGTTACGCGCCCGTTCATGTCTCCGACCAATCGGCGGACGAGCGCGAGGCCGAGCCCCTGCCCGCTCTTTTTTGAGGACACAAACGGTTCGAAAATATGATCGCGCAGGGCCGCATCAATCCCCGGTCCATTGTCGCTTACCCTGAGCTCAATCGGCAACCGAACCGCGCTCCCGTCTGAGATGCGGTGGAGCTTCAGTCCGCTGGCAAACCGGGTTCGCACCACGATCCGCGGGTCAGCGCTTGGCCCGATCGCTTCGGCGGCATTGGCAAACAGGTTAATCAGAATTTGCACCAGCACATCGACATTGCCCAGCACCGGCGGCAGCGAGGGATCGAACTCTTCGGCGATTGCTGGCGATTTGCCGCTGGCCTCGATTACCGCCCGCGCACGCCGCACGGCCTCATGAAGATTACACGGCTGCAGATCGGTGGCGGTGCGACGGGAGAGCGATTGCATCTGGTCGATCAGCTTGGCGATACGGTCTACCTCGTCCGCGATCAGTGTGGTCAGCGCCAGGTCGTTGCCGTCGAGTTTGCGCGCCAGCAACTGCGCTGCGCCGCGAATTCCGGCCAGCGGGTTCTTGATTTCATGCGCTAGTACCTCGGGCGCGCGCAATACGCTGTCTTCGCCCGAGCCCTGCGTTTCACGCATGGCTTCAGCGCCGCCGATATCGTGCAATGTGACCACCTGCCAGCCGGGCTGGTCGATCACCGGACCGACCGTTACGTCGACCCGGCGTGGCCCCTGCCCCACAATCTGCACCCCGGTCGCCCGGGCCGAAACCTGCGCATCGGTTTCGGCAATCCGCGCCGCCAATAGCGGCTCATCGAAGCGTAGATGTGCGCCGATAGCGTGACCCGATAGACGACGGAAGCTCTGTCCCAGCAATTGCTCTGCCGCCGGGTTGGCCGCCGCCACCGCTTGCCCCGGCGCGAGCAGCAAGACCGCGTGTGGCAGACTGGCGAGCTGGCGCGGAGCGTCTGACACTAAGCCGCCTGGCGGCTCAGGAAGGGGCTAAAAAAGATGTGCAAATGCCGAATAACTTCAGCCGGATCATCGATGAAGTTCACCTGATTTCGGAAGGCTGCCGAACCGTGTAGCCCGCGCGTGTACCAAGCCAAGTGCTTGCGCGCCATATTGACCCCGGTGACCTTACCGTAAAGCTCGAGCATCGCATCGTAATGTTCTAGCACCACCGCAAACAGACTGTCGGTATTTGGGTCGGGTTGCTCCTCACCGGTACGCAGCCAGTGCATCACCTGCGCCAGAAACCATGGCCGACCGTAAGCTCCGCGTCCGATCATCACTCCATCGGCGCCCGATTCCGCAAGCGCGCGGGCGCTGTCAGCAATCGTGCAGATATCGCCATTGACGATAACCGGGATGCTGACCGCGTCCTTGACCGCGCGGACAAACGCCCAATCGGCTTCGCCGCGATACATCTGATTGCGCGTGCGACCGTGGACCGAGACCATTTTTGCGCCCAGATCCTCAGCGATGTGCGCCAGTTCGGGGGCGTTTAAACTGTCATGACACCAGCCCATCCGCATCTTGACCGTAACCGGGACATCGACCGCTTTGACCGTCGCGGCGATCAGCGCGGTCGCCAGCGGCAGGTCGCGCATCAGGGCTGATCCGGCGTCGCCATTGACCACTTTCTTCACCGGGCAGCCCATGTTGATATCGATGATCGCCGCGCCGCGATCCTGCTGCAATTTGGCCGCCTCCGCCATTTGTTCGGGATCGCAGCCGACCAGCTGCATCGACACCGGTTCTTCGATCGCGTCCCACTGGGCCTTCTGCAGCGATTGACGAGTCTCGCGGATCGCCGCCGGGCTAGCGATCATCTCGGTAACATTGAGCCCCGAACCGAACCGGCGGACCAAGCGGCGGAACGGCAGATCGGTCACCCCGGTCATCGGAGCGAGAATTACCGGACAGTCGATCCGCACCGGACCGACGTCAATCGGTGCGAGTCGCGGTGGAAGGGAAAGCGTGCTCATGGTATCTGCCTAAAATTTGGGCGGCACATAGGCAATTGCCCCGGCCGCGGCAAGCATTTACCGGGGATTGCCAATGACCGCTGCCAGCCCCCCTCCCCGCTCCGAGCACACAACGGCCGGCGTGATCGTCGCGGCCGGGCAGGGTTTGCGCGCTGGGCAATCGCTACCAAAGCAGTTTGCGCTGTGGCGCGGTAAGCCGGTGGTGCGGCATTCTGCCGAGGCTATGGCTGCCGCCGGAATCGCTCCGATCTTGGTGGCGATCCCGGCCGGAACTGATCAGATCGCGGCGGCGGCACTGCTGGGCCTGCCCGATGTGCGCTTGATAATTGGTGGAAATACGCGGCAGGATTCAGTTCGCCTGGCGCTCGAAGCCTTGACTGGCGATGCCCCAGATCGTGTACTGATCCACGATGCAGCCCGGCCGGTGTTGCCGCTGCCTGTGTTCGAACGGTTAAGTCTCGCGCTCGATTCGTGTGAGGCCGCGATCCCGGTGCTGCCGGTGGTTGATAGTCTGGTCCAGGCGCAAGGCGATGTCATGGGCGCGCCCGCACACCGCGAACTGTTGCGCCGGGCGCAGACTCCGCAAGCCTTCCACTTTGCCGCAATCCTCGCCGCGCACCGCGCCTGGACAGGCGACACTACTGCCGGTGACGACGCGCAAGTTGCCCAAGCTGCCGGCCTGGTTGTAAGCTTGGTTGCAGGAGACGAAGCGTTGCACAAGCTAACCGTTGCGAGCGATTTTGCGGCCGCGCTGCTCCCGGTGCGGGTCGGCACGGGCTATGATGTGCACCGACTGGCCGAAAGCGAAGAGCTGTGGCTGGGCGGGGTGAAGATTGACCATCCGCGCGGCCTGACCGGACACAGCGATGCCGACGTAGCGCTCCATGCGCTGGTCGATGCGGTGCTGGGCGCGATTGGCGCGGGCGATATCGGCAGCCATTTTCCGCCGAGCGATCCGGCATGGCGCGGGGCCAGTTCGGATCGGTTCATGCTGCATGCGGTCAAACTGGCGGCGGAGGCTGGTTATCGGATCGGCAATGTTGACCTGACGATCATCTGCGAAGCGCCTAAGATCGCTCCTTACCGCGATGCCATGCGCGCGCGCTTGGCGGAACTGCTGGGCACCGATCTGGCCGCGGTTAGCGTCAAGGCCACCACCACTGAGCGGCTGGGCTTCACCGGGCGCGGCGAAGGCATCGCCGCGCAGGCCGTAGCCACCTTAATACTATCCTGAGACGCCAGGGCTAGTTTTGCGCTACAGCTCGCGGCAGATGTCGTTCAACTAGACTCGCAAGGGAACTATCTAATGACCGGTACAGCATTCCGCATTGCCGCCACCTTGGCGCTGCTATCGACCAGCCAGTTGCAGGCGGCTCCGCCCGCACCCGCTCGGCCCTGCATGACGCCAGCCGAGCTGCGCGGAATGGTGGCTTATGTTATGCCTTCGGTCTTGGCCATGGTGATTGATCGCTGCAAGCCGGCGCTACCTGCCGGAGCGTCGTTACTGACGCACGGTGCCCAGCTGGTCAGCACTTTTGAAAGCGGCCGGACCGCTAATTTTGCGCTGGCTCGTCAAGCCTTTGCAAAGTTTTCTGAGACCGGCGACAAGAACACCACGGCGATCATGCTGACCATGCCCGAGGAGACGTTACGACCAATGGTCGAACAGACCATTGCGAAGGAAATGACCGGGTCGATCAAGATCAAGGACTGCCCCAACATTGATCGGGTATTCGCGACACTGGAACCACTTCCAGCCAGCAATTTCATAGACCTGGTAACTCAAGGGATGACGATTGCCGCGGGCGACGACAAGCAGATGTCGGTGTGCGCGTCCTGATCGGGTCAAGCCATGCTATCTGACGAATTGGTAGCGCTAGCGGCGCGCGTTGTGGCGGAAAATCGCGCGTTGGGACGCATCGTGGCGCTGGCCGAGAGTTGCACCGGCGGTTTGGTGGCCGCCGCCATTACCGAAATTTCCGGCTCATCGGCGATGTTCGACCGCAGCTTCGTCACCTATTCGAACGAAGCCAAGCACGAATTGCTCGGTGTTTCGAATGATGTCATCGATGCCTTCGGGGCAGTTTCAATCGCCTGTGCCTGGGCGATGGCGCAGGGCGCGCTGCGCCATAGCCACGCAGATGTGACCGTGTCGATCAGCGGGATTGCGGGTCCTGAGGGCGGCACCGCGCAAAAGCCAGTGGGGACTGTGGTATTCGCCCGGGCGCTGCGCGGAAGCGACGAAGTGCTAGCGGAAGAACGCTGGTTTGACGTGCCGACCCGCGCCGAAGTCCGCCATCAGGCGGCGCTCGTCGCGCTCGAACTGCTGCTGCCGTAAAGCACGTTAGCCCGCGCCTCAAAGGCCGAGACCATCTTGCGGAAAGCGCGGTCGAAATATTGCCCAGCCAGTGCCTCAAACAGCGCGTTGCGAAAGGTAAAGCTGACTGCGAAATCTACTTCGCAACCGCCTGGCGTTGGGCAAAATTTCCAGACATTATCCAGGTCCTTCATCGGTCCGTCGAGGTAAAAGACCTCGATCATTGTGGGGCGTACCTTTTCGACCCGCGAGGTGAATTTCTCGCGCAGGGCATTGAACCCCACCAGCAAGTCGGCGGTCATCTCGGTATCACTGTTCGCGCGGACTCGCGTGCCCACCACCCACGGCAGGAACTCAGGATAGCGTGCGACATCGGCAACTAGGTCGAACATCTGTTCGGCGCTGTAAGGCATTTGCCGCAGCTCACGAATTCCCGGCATCAGGCGCGCTGTTCCGCCTTGGCCAGCTGCGCCTCGCGCGCGGCGCGCATTGCGCGGAAATCATCGCCGGCGTGATAGCTCGAGCGGGTCAACGGGCTGGCTGCAACCTGCAGAAAGCCTTTGGCCCGGGCGACTGCGCCATAGGCATCGAACGCCTTGGGGGTGACGAATTCGATCACCTTGGTGTGCTTGGGCGTTGGCTGAAGATATTGCCCCATGGTCAGGAAATCAATCCCAACGGTGCGCATGTCATCCATCACCTGATGAATCTCAAGCCGCCCCTCGCCCAGCCCCAGCATCACGCCCGATTTTGTGAAAATGCGCGGATCATGGACCTTGACCTCTTCGAGCAATCGCAGCGACGCGTAATACCGCGCGCCCGGACGGATCGTGGGATAGAGCCGCGGCACGGTCTCAAGGTTGTGGTTATAAACGTCCGGCCCGGCCGCAACGATTGCTTCGACCGCGCTGCGCATCTTGCCGCGAAAATCAGGCGTGAGGATCTCGATGGTGGTGCCCGGCGTGTTGCGACGCAGCGCCTCGATCACCTTGACAAACTGCCCGGCCCCGCCATCGGGCAAGTCATCGCGGTCAACCGATGTAATCACGATGTGCTGCAGCCCAAGTTTGGCTGCGGCGATCGCGACGTTTTCCGGCTCAAGCAGATCGACCGCGCGCGGCATCCCGGTTTTGACGTTGCAAAAGGCGCAGGCGCGGGTGCAGACATCACCCAGAATCATCACCGTGGCGTGTTTCTTGGTCCAGCATTCCCCGATATTGGGGCACGCAGCCTCTTCGCAAACGGTGTTAAGCCCCAGATCGCGCATCAATTGGCGCGTCTCACCGTATCCCTTGCTGGTCGGGGCCTTGACCCTGATCCAATCGGGTTTGCGTTGACGCAGAGCGAGGGGAGCGGAAGCGAGATCGTTCATGGCGCTCAGATAGTCGCAAGCGACAAGGGTTGCCAGCCGGAAAATGTGACGCCACAAGCCGCGCCATGACCACGGATTCGCCGAGCGGATTGGACCGCCTGATTTCTGGCTATCGCCGCTTTCGCGAGGATGGCTGGGCGTTGAACCGCGCGCGCTGGGCGGCCTTGCGCGAAGGCCAGCAACCCGATGTAATGATTATCGCCTGTTCCGACAGCCGGGTCGACCCTTCGCAGATTTTCGACGTCGCTCCGGGCGAGGTGTTCGTGGTGCGTAATGTCGCTGCAATGGTCCCGCCGTTCGAAATTGCGCCGGGCCATCACGGCGTTTCCGCGGCGCTTGAATTTGCCGTTCAGTTCTTGCGGGTCAAAGAAATTGTGGTGATGGGACACGGCATGTGCGGCGGCTGCAAGGCGGCACTAACCCGCGAAATGCACGGCACCGAACCAGGCGAAGGCGGGTTTATCGCCGACTGGATCGCTCTGCTTGATGAAGCGCGCGGGCAGGTCGTGAGCGAACATGGCAGCGAAGGTGCTGCGGCCGAACGAGCGATGGAACATGCGGGGGTCAAGGTCAGCCTTGCCAATCTGCGCACCTTTCCCTGCATTCGCCAGAAAGAGCGCAGCGGCGATTTGAAACTGACCGGCGCGTTCTTCGCCGTTTCAGATGGATTGTTGCACGTCCTCGACGAAGCCAGCGGCGAGTTCGCCCCGGTCTGACCAGATACGAAAAGGGCGGCAGTTGCCCGCCGCCCTTCCCTGATTTGCACAAGCGAAGTTTACTTGCCGGCTGCCTTGGCCTTGGCATAGGCCGACCACAGCTGGGCAATCGGCGCGCGGCCATCGGTTACCTTGGCAAAGCTGGCCAAAGCCTCGGCATATTTACCCTGATCGGCCTGGGCGATGCCAAGCCTCAGATTGACGCGCATGCCATCGACACCCGGCTTGGCCAATGCGAGCTGGTAGAGTTCTTCCGCTTTGGCCGACATGTCATAACTTAGCATTGTGTCAGCCGCGGCGGTGATGGTTACTGCGGTGCCTTTCGGGCCGCGAGCATCTCGTTCCTGCGCCGGGAGTGAGGCACGATCAGCACCGATCCGTGCAGTCGCTTCCTTCTTGGCATCGACTACGAATTGGTCATTCGGTTTGAGCATGCCTGAAGTAACCCCGGCGTTGATGAGCTTCAGCGCTTCGCCCGGCATCCCGCGCTTGGTCGCCGCTTGAACATATTCGACGTAATCGCGTTCTTCGGAAAAGCTGTTCGTACGCTGCATCAATCGCAACAGGTCAAGTTGGTCGAGGCCTTGATAGCCGTTGAGATCACGGACCACGGCAATCGCCAGCGCCCAGTTTTCCTTGTTCGGGTATAAGCTAACCAACTCGTTAGAAAACATCGCCGCTTCGCTGGGCAGTTTAGCCCGATAGGATGTGGCGATGCCGTATCGCATCCAACTCTCAGGCGCGGCAGCTCCGGTTTTGACCACGGCGCTCTGCAGTACCTTAAGACCGGCAGCAGCCTGCCCGTCCTTGATATACGCATCAGTCAGATTGATCAGCGCTTCGCCCGGCACGGCTCCGGCATCGCTGGCCGCCAGGAACGAGGCCCGTGCGGCCGCGTAATCTTTAGCGTCCATCGCCAAGTTGCCCAGCACCATCAGGTACTTCGGCTTATCAGTAGCGTTAATCTTGCCGCTATCGAACTGAAGCTGGACGCCCCGGCGCTGCATTGACGGATCAATCGCCATTGTACCAAGCGACACCAGCAGTTGGCCAGCAAGAAACTTGTCATCGGCATTAACGGCGACAGTTGTAGTTTTTTCAACTGCAACTTTTTCAGCCGCCAGCAAAGGCCCAACGGTAGCCGCCGCCGCATCATAGCGGGCGCGCGCATCGGCCTGAGCTTTTTTGCCCTGGGCGCTCTTCAACGCGGTCTGGGCATCGGCTGCAGCTTGACGCGCGGCGATCACATCTGCCCGCTTGCCGGCCGCTTCAATCGCAGCCTTGGCGGCGACATAGACCGGGATGAAGGCCTTGGACGGGGCGAACTTGGCTTCCTTCGCTTTTTGATCGTTGGCTGGCTTGTCTTTGGCCAAGACTGGTGTCGCGCTACCCGCAGCAAAGCCAACGGCCAGTGCCAGACCCAGCGCAGTGCGGGTGAAAAACTTGGCTCGGATCATCGAAACTCTCTCCTTCGCAGACGGCCTGCGCCGGGCACAATACCCTGTGCGGCAAGCCAAAATCCTCAATTTCGCCATAGGCGCGGGCACGCCCTCTTGGCAACAGGTGAGCGCACTAGGTGGGAACTGGTGAACTGCATTTGAATAGCAGCGCCGCCAGCTGTTCAGTTTGCGGGCTTGAAGTGTGGAAAACCGGGGCTCGCACGCCGCTTTTGGTGGCCTTAGCGCCGGCCTTGGCCTAGGGTGAGCCTGACCCCAATCCCACCAGCAGCGAAGTGAACCTGAGCGCGTGAGCGACGATCCCGAAATTCCCGAATCCCCCTCCGCGCCCAGTGGCCCTGCAGGCGAATACCAGCGCGTGGATATCGTCGATGAGATGAAGACCAGCTACCTCGATTACGCGATGAGCGTGATCGTGGCGCGCGCGCTGCCCGATGTTCGCGATGGACTCAAGCCGGTCCACCGCCGGATCCTGTTCGCGGCGCACGAAGGCGGCATGGTTGCTGGCAAACCTTATCGCAAATGCGCCAAGATCGTCGGCGACGTGATGGGCAATTATCACCCGCACGGCGATAGCGCGATCTATTTTGCGCTGGTCCGCATGGCGCAGGATTGGTCGATGCGAGTGCCCTTGGTCGATGGCCAAGGCAATTTCGGCTCGATGGATCCCGACATGCCGGCCTCGATGCGCTATACCGAAGCGCGGCTGGCCAAGGTGGCCAACGCACTGCTCGACGATCTCGACAAGGATACGGTCGATTTCCAAGATAATTACGATGGCTCGCGCCGCGAACCGCAAGTCCTGCCCGCGCGTTATCCCAACCTGCTGGTCAATGGGGCCGGCGGTATCGCGGTGGGCATGGCGACCAATATTCCGCCGCACAACTTGGGCGAAGTGATCGACGCCTGCCTCGCTTATATCGAAGACCCTGAAATTACGTCCGAGCAGTTGATTGAAATCATCCCGGGACCCGATTTTCCCACTGCCCCGATTATTCTGGGTCAGTCTGGTGCGCGTTCGGCCTACCTGACCGGGCGCGGATCGGTGCTGCAGCGCTGCCGCCATGAGATCGAGGAAGGCCGCGGCGATCGCCGCTCGATCGTGCTCACTTCGATCCCATATCAGGTCGGCAAGAACGGGCTGGTCGAAAAGATCGCCGAGGCCGCCAAGGACAAGCGGATCGAAGGCGTTTCCGACATCCGCGACGAATCGAGTCGGCTCGGTGTGCGCGTGGTGATCGACCTCAAACGCGATGCCACTCCCGAAGTGGTGCTTAATCAGCTGTGGCGGCACACCCCCGCGCAATCGAGCTTCCCGGCCAACATGCTGGCGATCCGTGGCGGCCGTCCCGAAGTGCTGGCGCTGCGCGATTTCATCAGCGCGTTCATCAATTTCCGCGAAGAAGTGATTACCCGGCGGACCAAGTTCGAATTGAGCAAGGCGCGCGATCGGGCGCATATTTTGCTGGGGTTGGTGATCGCGGTCACCAATCTGGACGAAGTGGTCAAGATCATCCGCGGCGCGCCCAACCCGGCGGCGGCACGCGAAGCATTGTCGATGCGCGATTGGCCGATTGGCGACATCGCGCAGTACATCAGGCTGATCGAAGCGATCGAGCCCGACGCCGAACAGACCGGCGGGACCTATCGGCTATCCGAAGTGCAGGTCCGCGCCATCCTCGACCTCAGGCTCCACCGCCTGACCGCGCTGGGGCGTGACGAGATCGGCGGCGAGCTCAAGGAATTGTCGCTGGCGATTGCCGAATTCCTCTCGATCCTGGGTGACAGGGTTAAGCTTTATGACGTGATGGTGGGCGAACTACGCGCGGTCCGCGAAATGTTCGCCACGCCGCGTATGTCCGAAATTGCGCCGGCCTGGGACGGGCTCGACGACGAAGACTTGATCGAACGCGATGATATGGTCGTGACCGTGACGCTGGACGGTTATATCAAGCGCACCCCGCTCTCCACCTTCCGCGCGCAGAACCGCGGCGGCAAAGGCCGCGCCGGGATGGCGACCAAGGACGAAGACGTGGTGACCAACATGTTCGTCACCAGCACCCACAACCCGGTGCTGTTCTTCTCGACCGCGGGCAAGGTTTATCGGCTCAAAGTCTGGCGCCTGCCCGAAGGCGGACCCGCCACGCGCGGCCGCCCGATCGTTAACCTGCTGCCCGCGCTTGATCAGGGTGAGACGATCCAGACCGTGCTGGCCTTGCCTGAGGACGAGGCCGAATGGGGAAAACTGTCGGTGGTGTTCGCCACTGCGCGCGGTTCGGTCCGCCGCAACGCAATGGACGCCTTCGCCAACATTCCCACGAACGGCAAGTTCGCGATGCGGTTCGACGAAGGTTCCGATGATCACTTGATCGGGGTGGCCTTGCTTGAGAAAGGTGATGACGTGCTGCTCGCCACCCGCGCGGGCAAGGCGATCCGCTTTGCCGGCGACGAAGTGCGCGAATTTACCAGCCGCACCTCCACCGGTGTGCGCGGAATGACCCTCAAGGGGGATGACCAGGTAATCTCGCTGTCGATCCTGCACCGTGTCGGGATGAAGGATCAGGACGAGCGTGATGAATACCTGCGCTTTGCCGCCTGGAAGCCTGAAAAAGACGGCGAGATGGCCGATCAGGAGCGGTTCGGCTATCTGACCGAGAGCGAGCAATTTATCCTGACCGTCTGCGCCAATGGCTATGGCAAGCTCAGCTCGGCTTACGAGTACCGCCGCACTGGGCGCGGCGGTCAGGGCATCACCAATATCGACAATATCGGCCGCAATGGCCCAGTGGTGGCGAGCTTTGCCGCAACCCGGGCCGACCAGCTGATCCTGGTCACCGATCAGGCCAAGTTGATCCGCCTGCCACTTGAAAGCCTGCGGGTGATCGGGCGTGGCAGCGCGGGGGTGCGACTGTTCAACGTTGCCGATAACGAGCACGTGGTCAGCGCGGTGCGACTAATCGATACCGAGGGTGATGGCGCGGAAGACGGCGAAGATACTGTCGAAGACACCGTGACTCCGGACGCGGCCCCGACAGAGGAATAGAGCAAGGTGTAATGAAAGCGGTTCGTCATTCCGGCGCAGGCCGGAACCCAGCACGACAAATAGTGCCATCGCGCAGCGATGTCGGTTGTTGGTTTGGACTGGGCGCTGGCCTGCGCCGGGGTGACGATAGGCTACGGTTTACAGGAGCGCAGCGCATATGACGTTCAAGGTCACCCCCTCAGGTCAAGCGTGCGGTGCGCGCGTCACCGGGCTCGACCTATCACAGCCGCTCGCTGCCGAATTAATCGCGACAGTGCGGCAGGCCTGGCTCCAGCACCACGTCCTCGCCTTCCCCGATCAGCGCTTGTCTGATGACGATCTCGAACGCTTTACACTCTACTTTGGCGGGTTCGGCGACGATCCTTTCTTTGCGCCGATCCCCGGCCGCCATAACATCGCCGCGATCCGGCGTGAGGCCGATGAGCAAAGCCCGTTGTTTGCCGAAAATTGGCACTCAGACTGGAGCTTTCAGGCGCGCCCGCCGGCCGGCACCTGCCTGCTGGCGATCGACATACCGCCGATCGGCGGCGACACCCTGTTCGCCAACCAGCACGCGGCTTGGGAGGCCCTGCCCGCCGCGCGCCAGGCCGAACTGGCCGACCTGATCGCGGTCCATTCCGCGCGCCTAGCCTATGCACCAACCGGTACTTATGGCGCAAAGGACAAAGGCCGGAGCATGGATATTCGCCCGGGTGAGGCAGCCTTGGCCACGCAAACGCACCCGCTGGTCCAGCCGCATCCCGAAACCGGACAGCGCGCGCTCTATTCAACGCTGGGCTATATCGTCGGGATCGAGGGGATGGCGGACGAACAGGCCATTCCGCTGCTGCTTGACCTGCAAAAATGGCAAGGCGACGAACGCTTCGTCTATGCCCACAAGTGGGAACCTGGCATGCTGATCATGTGGGACAACCGCTCAGTGCTGCACAAGGCCACTGGGGGATATGAGGGGCATCGGCGGGAACTACACCGGACCACGATTGCGGCGTGGGGTGGTTGATGGGGTTGGTTGTCTCAGACAGCGAAGCACTTACGGGTGAGTAAAACAGTATTTTGGTCGTGGCAGAGTGATCTGGACGCCCGCGTCACGCGCGACGTTATCCGTTATGCACTCGATGAATCTATCAAAATACTAGCAGCAAGTCTGGAAGAGGCTCATCGACCGAATTTGACGTCCGATACTCAGGGCGTCTCGGGAACGCCCGATATCGTGGCTACCATCCTCCGAAAGATCGATGAAGCAGCTGTGTTCGTCGGTGACGTAACGCCAATCGCTGTTTCCGAGAGCGACAAGGCGTGCGCGAACCCAAATGTGCTCCTTGAAATGGGCTATGCCAACAAGGCGCTCACCGAACATCGCGTGATTCAAGTCTGGAACACAGCTTTTGAAGGTGCAACGATCGAGAAGTTGCCATTTGATATGCGCGGTCGACGGGGGCCGATGAGCTTCCATCTTCCGAGCAACGCTGAGAAAGGGACGTTACGCGAAGTTCGGACAAAACTGGCAAGCCAACTTGCCGATGCGCTGAAACTTGCTTTCGATCAATTGCCGCCACCACCCAAAGATGTTGTGCATTGGCAGCCTCACCATCAAGGCGACGCCGTCCTTTGGTTCGACAGAGATGTGCCGCAGACTGTGACAAACCCGAAGCATGGGAGCAGCAAACTCCGTTGGAAGCAGCACTGGCCTGGGTACGCACGGATCATACCATCAAATTGGACAGCTAAAGCAGGAGCGAAGGAAGCCCTCGCAGATCAGCCCGGTTACCCAGCACTCTTGGCCAGCGCAAACTCGCTAAGCTATGGCGCGAGTCGGGGCGGAACTATGGTATATTGGCCGGGAACACTTGAGGGTGGCGCAAACTCAACGATAGCAATTACCCAGTGGTTTAAGGAGACGGGGGAACTATGGGGAGTCGCAGGCGGCTTTCTGTTCAAACCGGAAGGCGGACGCCTTACGCTCGCGACGGGGTACTTCTTTAATCGGTGGCTCCAATTCATTGAGCGGAATTGTACCTTAGCGCTTGCCCATGGAGGTTCACTCCCTATCCATATTCGCCTTGGAGTCAGTGACCTCACAGACAGTTGGTGGCCGCAAAATCAGTTTGATTTTGGTGATGGTTTCGCAGCTGTGGAAGATACATATGAGTTTGCCGCAACGCTGACCACAAACACGCAGGAAGATATAAAGGCGGTTGTAGTCGACGCCTTCAACGGGCTTGCTGCAGTCTATGGTGTTGAACCGCAAACACTGGAGCAAATTGAAGCTCAGGCCCGATTTTAGATAGTTTTCTTGACGCGGCAACGATTCCACTCCCAATTTTCCTACACCGCCCTAACCTGCCATAGTCTGCCCTAAGGCTTGACAATGCTGCTCCACGGCAGGGCAAGAACTTGGAGATGTGTGATTGTCCGTTCCAATTTTTTTATAAGCATCTGAACTTACAAATATTTCCTGAAAATCAGCGCATATTCTATATGTCCTTTTGCAGCCGCTTGCCCCCGTTGTGCCCGACCTCAACCGCTCTCAACCCCACCTGACGTGACCCCCAACCTTCATCCGGTTGCGATTAGAGTCTCGGCATCGTTGTTGCGCATGAGCGCGGGGTAAGCAATGGCGTGCGCAGCGGCGCCCGT
>JAYTIS010000129.1:0-10638 GCA_043731725.1 Novosphingobium sp. | reverse complement strand
AGGCTGCGCATGCGCAAGGCGTGCTGGACCAGTGCGGCCAGCTCGGTCCCGCCACGCGCCCCTCCGGCGGTCTCCAGCACCCGGCCAGCGGTACCGGCTTCGACCAAATAGCGATCAAGCTCGGCCCCGTCTTTGAGGTAAACCTCGCTGCGGCCCTTGTTGACCTTGTACAGCGGCGGCTGCGCGATGAACAAATGCCCGTTACGGATAATCTCGGGCATCTGGCGGTGGAAGAAGGTTAGCAGCAGGGTGCGGATATGCGCCCCGTCAACGTCGGCGTCGGTCATGATCACAATCTTGTGATAGCGCAGCTTCTCAAGGTTGAACTCGTCGCGGATGCCGGTGCCCATCGCCTGGATTAGCGTGCCAACTTCCTTGGACGAAATGATCCGGTCAAACCGCGCGCGCTCAACATTGAGGATCTTGCCCTTGAGCGGCAGGATCGCCTGGATATTCCGGTCCCGTCCCTGCTTAGCCGAGCCACCGGCCGAATCGCCTTCGACCAGGAACAATTCGCACTTGGCGGGATCGCGTTCCTGACAATCGGCGAGCTTGCCCGGCAGGCTGGCAATATCGAGAGCGCCCTTGCGCCGGGTCAGCTCGCGCGCGCGTTTGGCCGCTTCGCGCGCTGCGGCAGCATCGATGATCTTGCCCACCACCTGTTTGGCATAGGCCGGATTTTCCTCGAGCCAGTCGCTCATCTTGTCAGCCATCAGGCTTTCCAAGGGCTGGCGCACTTCGGAGGAGACCAACTTATCCTTGGTCTGCGAAGAGAACTTGGGATCGGGCAACTTGACCGAGACAATCGCGGTCAGGCCCTCGCGCATGTCTTCACCGGTCAGCGTGACCTTTTCCTTCTTCATCAGTCCGGTTTTTTCGGCGTAGTTGTTGAGCGTGCGGGTCAGCGCGGCGCGGAATGCGGCCAAGTGCGTGCCGCCATCGCGCTGCGGAATGTTGTTGGTGAAACACAGCACGTTTTCGTAATACGAATCGTTCCATTCCAGCGCCACCTCGATGGCAATTCCATCCCGCTCGGACGAAATCGCGATCGGATCGGGCAGCAGCGCGATCTTGTTGCGATCGAGATAGCCCACGAACGCACCGATCCCGCCTTCGTAGAACAGATCGTGCTCCAGCATATCGACGTGGCGTTTATCACGCAGCTTGATGTGCACGCCTGAATTGAGGAAGGCGAGCTCGCGGTAGCGGTGTTCGAGCTTCTCGAAGTCGAATTCCAGCACGTTCTTGAAGGTGTCGGTGCTGGCCAGGAAGGTTACGCGGGTGCCTTTCTTTCCAGCAGGAGCGGGCCCGACCACCCGCAGCGGTTCGACCGCATCGCCATAGGCAAACTTCATCCAGTGCTCTTCACCGTCGCGCCAGATCGTCAGCTCGAGCCATTCGGACAGCGCGTTGACCACCGACACCCCGACGCCGTGCAGCCCGCCTGAAACTTTGTACGCGTTATCGTCAGACGTGTTCTCGAACTTACCCCCGGCGTGCAGTTGAGTCATGATCACTTCGGCCGCTGACACGCCTTCTTCGGCGTGGATCCCAGTGGGGATCCCGCGCCCGTTGTCCTCGACCGAAACCGAGCCATCGGGGTTGAGTTCGATCAGCACCAAGTCGCAGTGCCCAGCCAGCGCTTCGTCAATCGCATTGTCCGAAACCTCGAACACCATGTGATGCAGGCCAGAACCATCATCGGTATCGCCGATGTACATGCCGGGGCGTTTGCGCACCGCATCAAGGCCTTTGAGGACTTTGATCTGGTCGGCGCCGTATTCGTTTGGGTTGGGGATGTTTTCAGGGGTGTCAGACATAGTGAGCATATAGGGATTCGGGGCTCAAAACGGAAGTGTTTGTCGCCCCTTCCATCCACAGGGAAATCCTGCTCAAGTGGCGGCATAATCAGGGAGTCGCATCATGAAGAAGCTCGCCATTATTGCTCTGCTGGGCACCACCATGCTGGGCGCACAAGCCGCTGCGATGGACGCCCCGCTGCGCCCCGATCAAGTCGAATTTCGCGGGCTTTACAAAGAGCTGGTGGAAACCAACACCTCGCTGTCATCGGGCAGCTGCACTCTGGCGGCGGAGCGTATGGCGGCGCGGATGCGCAGTGCCGGCATCCCCGATAGCCAAATCACCATGTTCTCGGTGCCCGAACACCCCAAGGATGGCGGGCTGGTGGTGGTTTATCCTGGCACTTCAAAGAGCCTCAAGCCGATGCTGCTGCTCGCCCATATCGACGTGGTCGAGGCCAAGCGCGAGGATTGGACCCGCGATCCGTTCACCCTGATCGAAGAGAACGGCCAGTTCTATGCCCGCGGTGCCAGCGACGACAAGGCGCAGGCTGCGGTCTGGACTGATACTATGGTGCGCTTCGCCAAGGAGCACTACAAACCCAAGCGTACGGTCAAACTGGCGCTGACCTGCGGCGAGGAAAGCTCAGGCGCGTTCAACGGGGCCGAGTGGCTGACCAAGAACAAGCGCGACTTGATTGACGCTGCTTACGCACTCAACGAAGGCGGGGGCGGCCGTTCGGGCAGCGACGGAAAGCTGATGGTGCAGACCATTCAGGTGGGGGAAAAGGCCTATCAAGACTTTACCCTGACTGCGACCAACGAAGGAGGTCATTCATCCTCCCCGGTGCGCGACAACGCAATCTACGCAATGGCCGATGCGATGACCAAGATTCGCGACCACGAATTCGCGATGCAGTTCAACGACACCACCCGCACGTTCTTCGCTAAGGCCGGCCCGCTTTATCCAGGCGCCATCGGCAAGGCGATGGCCGCGCTCGCCGCCAATCCTCAGGATCACGAGGCCGAGGCACTAGTCGGCCAAGACCGCAGCCTCCATTCGATGCTGCGCACCACCTGCGTCCCGACGCTGGTGCAAGGCGGCCATGCGCTCAACGCGCTGCCGCAACGCGTCACGGTCAACGTCAATTGCCGGATGTTCCCCGGGCGCACTTCAAACGAGACCCAGGCCGAACTGGCGCAGGTGATCGGAAACCCCGCCATCACGATCGAGCAGCGGATCAAAGACAAGCCGATCGCCAAGGTTCCGCCGCTTGATCCGGCCATCATTGGCCCGATGGAACAACTCTCAGCAAAGTTTTTCCCCGGTGTGCCGGTGATCCCGACGATCTCAACCGGGGCCAGCGACGGGGTCTACACCGCCGCGGTCGGCATCCCAACTTACGGCGTTCCGGGCATCTGGGCCGACAGCAAGATGAACAATATCCACGGCCTGAACGAGCACATGGAAGTCCGCGCGCTGATGGATGGCCGCGATTACCTGTATGCGTTGGTCAAACTGCTGAGCAGCAAATGATCTGATACCTTCAAATCAATGGCCGCCCCGCTGGAAGGCGGGACGGCCATTGATTTTGTGGAGGTGTGCCGAACCGCCGCTTTAAGCAAGCGTGGCGGTAAACATCAGACCGCTGATCGAAGCAGCGATGATGATCGGCAGCACGAACGAAACGATGCTGCGCATGGGTATCTCCTGTTGCATTCGCGAACTCAGTTCGCATTTGCAACATAACCTTTGTTGTAGAGTTTGCCAGTGCAAATGCCGGAATAGGTGTTGCGTATTTTGCAACAGGGCAAATTGCGCTGTGATCGCTAACACCCAAATTGTCATTGTCCACAATTGCTGCCAGACCAGCGGGTGATGACTGAAAACCCTGCTCAGCAGCTCGATGCCGAATTCGGCTCCTTCCCCAATTTGATTGCCGCTTGGGGGGTCTACCGCGGCGACGCGCCCGCGCTTTACGACGGCGATACCATGCTGTCGTGGCGCGAGGTGGCGGCGCGGGTTGAGCGGATCGCCGCACGGCTCCAGGCTGACGGACTTGAACGCGGACAGGCGGTGGCCATTCTGGGCACCACCAGCGTCAATTACGCGCTGGTCTATCTTGCCGCGATCCGCGCCGGGGGCTGCGCCGCACCACTGACCACCAGCGCGAGCGAGGCGCAACTGGCCGGGATGGCCGCCGATTCGGGTGCGAGCCACCTGTTCATCGATCGCGCCAAGCTGACCGAACTGGGTTCGTTCAAAATGCCGGTCGAGCGCCAGATCGTGCTCGATGAAGATCTGGACAACTTCATGGCCCCGGCTGGAACCTTGGCCGCGCCGTTTGAGCCGGCCGAGCGTGACCCGTTCAACATCATCTATTCGTCGGGCACCACCGGTGTACCCAAGGGGATCGTCCATTCGCACGGCATGCGCTGGCGGCAGATGACCTTCCGCGCCGCGCTGAATTATGGCCCTGACAGCCGCACGCTGACCTCAACCCCGCTCTATTCGAACACCACCATGGCGGTATTTTTGCCGACCATGTATTCGGGCGGCTGCGCTTCGCTGATGGGCAAGTTCGACTCGCAAAAATGGCTCGAACGTGCCGCTGAAGAGGCCATTACCCACACCATGCTGGTGCCAGTGCAATACCGCCGGCTGATGCAGTTCGAGCATTTCAGTGACTACGATCTGTCGGCCATGACGATGAAATATTGCACCAGCGCGCCGTTCCCCGCCGATCTCAAGGCCGAAGTGCTAGCGCGCATGCCGGGCGGGCTGATCGAAATCTACGGGATGACCGAAGGCGGGGTCGCGTGCATTTTTCCGGTCCACGAATTCCCCGACAAGCTCCACACCGTGGGCTTCCCGGCCCCGGGCCATTCGCTCAAAGTGATCGACGAGGCGGGTAACGAGCTGCCACCGGGCGCGGCCGGAGAGCTGGTTGGCAAGAGCCCGACGATGATGCTCGGCTATAAGAACCAACCCGAAAAAACCCGCGAGGGCTATTGGACCGATCCCGCCGACGGATCTACCTGGCAGCGGATGGGCGATATCGGCCGGGTCGATGCCGACGGGTTTGTCGAACTGGTCGGGCGGACCAAAGACGTGATCATCTCGGGCGGCTTCAACATCTTTCCGGTCGATCTGGAAACCGAACTGGCCAAGGATGAGCGTGTGGCCGAAGCGGCAGTAGTCGGTGTGCCCAGTGATCAATGGGGCGAAACACCTGTCGGTTTCGTCGTGCTGCGCGCGGGCGTCAGCGAGGCCGCGCTGGAAGACATCCGGATCACCGCTAACAAGCAGTTGGGCAAGACCCAGCGGGTCTCTGCACTCCACGCGATCGACGAAATGCCGCGCAGCCATATCGGCAAATTGCTCAAGACCGAACTGCGGGAAAGTCTCGGCAAATTGTAATTTGAACGGCAGCGCGAGCCGCGAGCTCGAAGCTCACGACTCGCGGCTAGCACGCAACCTTCCGGATCAATGTCCAGAGGTCAGGGCGACCTGATGAGAAGTGCTGTTCCTGACATCCACCATGGCCTGAGCTTTGGCTTTGGCGATACAGGCTTTCACTGCATTTTGTGTACGCAATTCGCGTGAACCTAAGCCATTTTCGCAGACCCGCTCAGCGGCTTGGTCGATGCGCAAAGCCAATCGATTTTGCCCTGCGCGGCTGTTCAGATTGAGATCGGCCGTACCCACGGTAGTCGTCCGCTGGTCAGTCGTTTGGGCGTGGAGCACGCAAGGCACCGAGGCGGTCAGACTGAGGGCGAGAATGAATTTGATGCTGTTCATGATGAATTCCCTGTTTGGTTCGGGGGACGCTTTCCCCGATCCAGAAACTGCCACATCGATGGCATCCGATCCTTGGCGTTACACTTAAGAATTCTGAAGCATCGGCGACTTTCCTGAAATTTTCTGAGACAGATTAGTTCAATGGACCTGCGCAATGGTTTTCAGTAAATGCACTGAAACGCGGTTCGGCGATGCCGGATCGGGATGGGGCAAAATGAACCAGTCAGACATCGAATATGCGATCGGGCATTTGATCCTCCAGCCCAATCGCCAATTGCTGCACGACGGATTGCGCTTGCCGCTCGGTTCAAAAGCGCTTGCCCTGATTTCGGCGCTGGCCGAGCGCAATGGTGAGCTGGTGACAAAGGACGAGCTCATGGAGACCGTGTGGCCAAGCGTCATCGTCGAGGAGAACGTCATCCAGGTGCATGTCGCCGCGTTGCGCAAATTGCTGGGTCCAGCCGCTGAAAAGCTGGTGACCGTGCGCGGGATTGGCTACCGGCTCGACGCTGCTCCGGCGCCGCGCCGCCAGCAGCTAGCAACAATTTCGCAAAGTCCAGCCTTGCAGCAGTCTGCACACTCGCACCATGTGCTTGCAGTTCTGCCCTTCGAAAATCTGTCGAGCGATCACGAATTGACCTATTTTTGTGATGGCGTGTCGGAAGAAATCCTCGGTCGCATCGCCCGCCGCACGACGATAACGGTGATCGGCCGCACTTCCAGCTTCCAATTCCGCGCAGAATACAAAGCTAACGCCGCGGCTATACTCAATGCCACGCATATTCTCGACGGTTCGATTCAACGGGCCGGCGGGCGCATCAGAGTTTCCGCGCATTTGGTCGATTGCACCACCAACGCAAGTTTGTGGTCGCAGCATTTCGACCGCAACATTGAAGACATCTTCGCGGTCCAGGACGAAATCGCTGAAGCGATCGCTGAGGCGCTCAAATCAAACCTTGCGGCGGCGACGTCGAGCCCGGTCGATCCGGCGACTTACGATCTATACCTTCGCGCCAAAGAGCGCGTTACCAGCCAAGATGCGATCGCGCGAAACGTCGAATCGCTCGAGCATATCACCCGTGCGGCGGCTGGATTTGCGCCCGGTTGGGCGACACTGGCGTATCGCCGGGCCGAATTGATGATGCACTGCCCGTACCAATTGCGCGCCGAGCTCAAAGCTAAGATCGAAAACGACTTATCGGTTTGCGACTTGCTCGATCCCTCCCACCCCGATGCTTTGGCCGCCCGGTGGGTGCTGATGCCGCCGTTCGGGTCGCTTGCGCAGCAAGCCGCGATTTTCAATACGAACACGGTTCCCAATCTCGATCAGGTCGATTTTCTCACTGCCCAGGCCTACTTCCTGGAATGCGTCGGCCGCAGCGGCGATGCCGCCGAGCAATCTGGCCGCGCCGCCCGGCTTGACCCGCTCAATCCGTTTGCTGTTGGCCTGCATAGCCAGGCGCTATGGTTCGCGGGACACACTTCCGAAGCGATCGCGGCGATGGAGTACGTGCGCCAGCGCTGGCCCGATAGCCATCACACCGCGGCGGTGCTGATCCAGGCCTACACCCACCAGCAAAATTGGGGCGCAGTGGACCGCTTGATCGACCCATCTCACTTGAAGCTTTATCCGCTGCGTGAGCATACCGGGGTGATTGCCTACGCGCGGGTCATGCGCAATCCCACGCTCCGCAATCGCCAATTGATGTTTAACACAATCCGCGAGCGGGCCGAGGCGACTGGACACCTCGATGCCCAAGTCGCCGTGATCGCGGCGGAACTGGGTTTCGTCGACGAGACTTTCGCCCTGCTTGAGCGGTGCCGGTTCGGGCCATCAGGCACCGCGCGGGATGTGATGGGAACGCATGCTTACCGCACGCTACTGTTGTTTCCCAAAGCCTACACAGCGCTGCGCAACGACCCGCGGTTTGTGAAAATATGTGCCCGCCTCGGCTTGGTCGACTATTGGCTCGAAACCCAGAACTGGCCGGATTGCACCGATTGGGTGCCCTATGACTTCAAGTCAATGTGCGAAGATGCGCGCGGCCAATCCACCGATGTGTTTGCTCTTCCGGCGTCAGTATCCTCGGCACCGCTTCTCGACGCCTAACGATTGGCCGCAATGTTCGTCAGTCTGGACAGGCGCACAGCCCAAGCTTAACGCGCAGCGATGACCATCCAGCCTTCAGATTCGATCTTGATCGTCGATTTCGGCAGTCAGGTTACCCAGCTTATCGCCCGCCGGGTCCGCGAGGCGGGGGTATATTCCGAGATCGCGCCGTTCAATTCGGCCGCCGAAGCTTTTGCGCGGATGCAGCCCAGGGGCATTATCCTGTCGGGCTCACCGGCCTCGGTGCTCGATGCCGATGGCCCGCGGATTCCGGATGAGATCCTGACCTCTGGTCTGCCGATCATGGCGATCTGCTATGGCCAGCAAGCCTTGATGCACCAGCTTGGCGGCGAGGTAACCTTGGGCGACAGCGGCGAATTTGGCCGCGCGTTTATCGAAATTTCGGACAGCTGTGTGCTGTTTGATGGCCTCTGGTCCGAAGGCGAAAAGCACCAGGTGTGGATGAGCCACGGCGACAAGGTGACCAGCCTCGCCCCCGGCTTCCGCCCGGTTGCGTCGAGCCCCGGTGCGCCGTTTGCGGTGATCGCCAACGATGAACGGCGCATCTACGCGATGCAGTTCCACCCCGAAGTCGTTCACACCCCCGACGGCGGGCGGCTTTACAAAAACTTCGTGCGCCACGTCTGCGGGCTCGCCGGCGACTGGACCATGGGCACCTTCCGCAAGACCAAGATCGAAGAGATCCGGCAGCAGGTCGGCACAGGTAAAGTCATCTGCGGGCTCTCGGGCGGGGTTGATTCAGCGGTCGCGGCGGTGCTGATCCACGAAGCGATCGGCGAACAGCTGACCTGCGTGTTTGTCGATCACGGGCTGATGCGGATGGCCGAGGCCGAACAGGTCGTCAGTCTGTTCCGGGGTCACTACAACATCCCGCTGATCCACAAGGATGTCTCGGCGCTATTCCTCAATGGTCTGGCCGGGCTGACCGATCCCGAAGCCAAACGCAAATTCATCGGCAAGACCTTTATCGACGTATTCGAAGCCGAAGCTAAGGCGATCGGCGGCGCCGAATTCCTCGCGCAGGGCACGCTTTACCCCGATGTGATCGAGAGCGTTTCGTTCACCGGCGGACCGAGCGTGACGATCAAGAGCCACCACAACGTCGGCGGCTTGCCCGAACGGATGAACATGCAGCTGGTCGAGCCGCTGCGCGAGCTGTTCAAGGACGAAGTGCGCGAACTGGGCCGCGAGCTCGGCCTGCCAGAGATCTTCGTCGGCCGTCACCCGTTCCCCGGCCCTGGCCTAGCGATCCGCATCCCCGGCGAAGTGACCCGCGAGCGCTGCGATATCCTGCGCAAGGCCGACGCGGTCTACCTCGAGGAAATTCGCAACGCCGGATTGTACGACGCGATCTGGCAGGCTTTTGCGGTGCTGCTGCCGGTCAAGACTGTCGGCGTGATGGGCGATAGCCGCACTTACGACAACGTCTGCGCGCTGCGCGCGGTGACCAGCACCGACGGAATGACGGCGGATATCTACCCGTTCGATGCCACCTTCCTGAGCCGGGTTGCCACCCGGATCATTAACGAGGTTAAGGGCATCAACCGGGTGGTCTACGATTACACCAGCAAGCCGCCCGGGACGATCGAGTGGGAATAGCCCGTGAACCTGAATATCGTCTGCTGAACCACCTCAGCCAATGTTCAATGGATGACCGATAGATTCGCCTCTTCGAAACGGAGCGGAGGATTTATGCGTAAATTGGCAATGACGATAGCGGCAGGCGCGGCGCTGAGCTGCTTTGCGGTTCCAGCACTGGCCCATGACAATTATAGCTGGAGCCGGCATGACCGTCAGCACGAGCAGCTGGAAGACCAGCACGACGATATTCACGACCAGCTCGAAGACGAGCATGCCGCTGCCCACGAGGAAGGATTGACCCCGTGGGAACATCGCCAACTCCATCGCGATCTTGAATACCAGCATGCGCGCGCCGATTATCAGCTGCAGCGTGAACATGCCCGCCAGCACCGCCGTGAGCAATGGCGTCGCTATTTTGAAAGCCGTCGCTATAATAATGGCTACCGCAATTGGTGAACTTCACCGTCCGGACTCGCCGCGCGCGACTCTGGACGGCTGACATCTTCTGATTTTTCAGACGTATTGGAACGACGATGACCCACAAGATCAAAACTGCGTCGATGGCGCTGATCGCGGCTCTGGCGATTTCGGTCGTAGCCCAGGCTCATCCGCGGCTGCTCGCGTCGACCCCGGCGGCCAACACGGCTGCCGTTGCGCCGACATTCGTCAAGCTGACTTTCAGCGAACGTTTGGTTGGCAAGATGACCGCTGCCGATCTGTTCATGACCGGGATGAAAGGCATGGCGCGGCATCCGGCGATGAAAGTCGGCGGCGTCAGAGCAGCACTCGGCGCGGACGGCAAGACGCTGGTCCTCAGCACCGGCAAGCCGCTGCCAGCTGGCACCTATCAGGTCAATTGGCATGCAGTATCGATGGATACGCACCGCGTTCAGGGTAGCTTTAGCTTCACGGTGAAGTAACCCGCGTGACCGAGGTGACTGACGTGCCCGCTGTTGTCATCAGGTTCGCGCTTTATGCGAACCTGATGCTGCTGTTCGGCATGCCGGCCTTCGCGCTTTATTCGGCCTCACTCGCTGACCCGGCAGGACCAACTGTCCGCATGATCCGGCGCTCGGTCTTGATCCTGGCGATTGCGGCGCTGCTGTTGTCGGTGATCGGCCTGGCAATCTTATGCGCGGCAATGGCTGGGGTGCCGGTGATGGAGGTCGACCGCGAAACGGTCGACCTGGTCGTGACACAAACCCCGATCGGTGCGGCATGGATCGTTCGGATGGCGGCGCTGTTGGCGATCGCGGCGATTAGTCTAGTCATGCACCGCGGTAATCTGGCCACAATGCTCTGCGCGGGAATCGCTTTGGCGACGC
>JAYTIS010000128.1:0-9613 GCA_043731725.1 Novosphingobium sp. | reverse complement strand
TGCAGACGCTGATCGTGATGCCGTTCGGCGACGAGGCCTTGTTGGCCTATCGCGGGATTGTGGCGGAACGGGGGTTCGTTCGGCAGCGCCTGCTTGACCGGATGATTGCCGCCACCGCGCTCGTTTACGACGTGCCGCTGATCACCTGCAACGGTGATGATTTTCAGGATGTGCCGGGGTTGAGGTTGGAGGTTTGGCCAAATCCTGGGGGTTGAGGCTGTTTCGTCCTACTTGCGAGCAATCTCTCTGGTCGAGAAGCACCACCCCTAGCCCCTCCTCTGAAGAGGAGGGGGATAGTGAGGTTATTCCTCGCCCATGCGTAGTGCAGCGATAAACGCTTCCTGGGGGATTGAGACGTTGCCATACTCGCGCATCCGCGCTTTGCCCTTTTTCTGCTTATCCAGCAGCTTCTTCTTGCGGCTGATGTCGCCGCCGTAGCATTTGGCGGTGACGTCTTTGCGCATGGCCTGGATCGTCTCACGGGCGATCACTTTGCCGCCGATTGCGGCTTGGATCGGGACTTTGAACAGGTGGCGCGGGATCAGCTCCTTCAGGCGCTCGCACATGTGGCGGCCGCGGGCTTCGGCGACGCTGCGGTGGACGATCATGGAGAGCGCGTCGACCGGCTCGTTGTTGACCAGGATGCTCATCTTGACCAGATCGCCTTCGCGCAGCCCGATCTGCTCGTAATCGAAGCTGGCATAGCCGCGGCTGATGCTTTTGAGCCGGTCGTAGAAATCGAACACCACTTCGTTGAGCGGCAGTTCATAGCTGACCTGCGCGCGGCCGCCCACATAGGTCAGCCCGGTCTGCACCCCGCGCCGATCCTGGCACAGCTTGAGGATGCTGCCGAGGTGTTCGTCGGGGGTGTAGATCGTCGCCTTGATCCACGGCTCGTCAATCTGCTCGATCCGGCTGGGATCGGGATAGTCGGCCGGGTTGTGCAGATAGATGGATTCGCCCTTGCCTTCATTCGCCCCCGTCCCGTTCGCATCGAGCGCAGTCGAGATGCCGCGCGTAGGTGTCTCGACTGCGCTCGACACGAACGGGGGCGGTGCCAGCCGCGGTTGGGAGCCGCCGGGTTTTTTGGAATGACGCAAAAGGATGCGGTAAACCACCGATGGCGCGGTGGTGATCAGATCGAGGTCGTATTCGCGCGTTAAACGCTCCTGGATGATTTCGAGGTGCAGCAAGCCGAGGAACCCGCAGCGAAAGCCGAAGCCGAGCGCGGCGCTGCTCTCCATCTCGAACGAGAACGAGGCATCGTTGAGGCGCAGCCGCGCGATGCTTTCGCGCAGTTTTTCGAACTCGGCGGCATCGACCGGGAACAGCCCGCAGAACACCACCGGCTGGACTTCCTTGAACCCCGCCAGCGCCTTGACCGCGCCATGTTTGACCGTGGTGATCGTGTCGCCGACCTTGGCCTGCGCCACCTCTTTGATCTGCGCGGTGATGAAGCCGATTTCGCCGGCGCTGAGCTGCGTCAATTGCTCAAGCTTGGGGGTGAAGCAGCCGACCCGGTCGATCAGGTGTTCGGTGCCGCCGGCCATGAATTTGATCTGCAGGCCGCGCTTGATCGTGCCGTCGATAACCCGGACCAGGATCACCACGCCCAGATACGGATCGTACCATGAATCGACCAGCATCGCCTTGAGCGGGGCGGCGGGATCGCCGGTCGGATGCGGGATCCGGGCGACCACCGCCTCGAGCACTTCCTTGATGCCGATGCCTGATTTGGCACTGGTCAGCACGGCCTGTGAGGCGTCGAGCCCGATCACTTCTTCGATCTCGGCGCGGACCTTGTCGGGCTCGGCCGCGGGCAGGTCGATCTTGTTGATCACCGGGACGATTTCGTGGTCGTGCTCGATCGACTGGTAGACGTTGGCGAGCGTCTGGGCCTCGACCCCCTGCGCGGCGTCGACCACCAGCAGCGCGCCTTCGCAGGCGGCGAGGCTGCGGCTGACTTCGTAAGCGAAGTCGACGTGGCCGGGGGTGTCCATCAGGTTGAGTTCGTACGTCTCGCCATCGTCGGCAGTGTAGTTGAGGCGGACCGTCTGGGCCTTGATCGTGATCCCGCGCTCTTTCTCAATGTCCATGTTATCAAGCACTTGCTCGGACATTTCGCGGTCAGTCAGCCCACCGGTGAACTGGATCAGCCGGTCGGCCAGGGTCGACTTGCCGTGATCGATATGCGCGATGATCGAGAAATTGCGGATTTTGGCGAGGTCGGTCATGCTCGCGCCCTTAGCGGGACGAAGGCACACTGTCACCCTAACCGGCGATGCGGTCCATTTTACTTAACCGCCCTAAACACTGCCTCCACTTACTCCTTTCCTACAGCGCGCCGAATTACCAAGGTCCCACCGAACTTAACCGCATTCAAACGGTGGCCTGTTTTCTGACGCAAATTGAAAGGACACACCATCGGGGCAACACACAAGCGCGCTATGTGGGAAATTTCTAGGCAGACCAAAATTTTAGCCGCCAGCACGGCGCGGAAGGTCACAGCATAAAAATGTGCATTAAGTGTGAGGATCGGGAACGGTGTTTCGGTGACGCTTGACCAGGTGTTGGCAAATTTTGCGCCAGCCCCGCCTCAACCCTGCTTCACCTTGAGGCGATTTTCGGTCTGGCCGAATTTAGGCAGGGTCATTGGCACACCCGGTTGCTGCATCAGTTGCGCCGGGTATTGCCCGGGCGGCAACTGGCCCAGCGGCATGCCGGCCTGGGCCAGCACATAGGGCGAGACGCGGTGGCGGGTGCACAGGCCGCCAGCGCCATCATCGACCAGTTGGTGTTCGAACTCGAGGCCCTGCATCGAACCCGCCGAGCGGCGGGTTACGGCGACCGCCAGCTGACCTTCGCCGAAATCAACCACGAACGACGTGCCGAGCGGCACATCGATCAGTCCTTCGACCATGCAGCCGCCGCGCGACATGTTTCGCATCATGGCTTCATAGCGGTGATCTTCGTGAATCAGCCCGACCCGGCGAAGCACGGTCCGGCGTTCGGGGCGGTATTTGCTCGGACCCTCAGGCTCGATCACCCAATCACCGGTCAGCAGCGCATCGCAGACATCGTCAAAGCTAACCGCAGCGGCGTAAATGTAGCCCTGGATCTGGCCGACCTTGAGCCGGCGCATCGCCTCCAATTCATCGTGGGCTTCGATCCCTTCGGCGGTGGTGTCCATGCCCAGCGCTTCGGCCAGGCTGACGATCGAGGCGATGATTGCACCGTTGCGGTTGCCTTCCTGGGTGACCCCGGTGATGAAGCTTTTGTCGATCTTGATCTTGTCGAATGGGGCATGTTGCAGATAGGCGAGCGACGAATAACCCGTGCCGAAATCATCGAGCACCAGCCGCACGCCCAGCAGTTTCAGCGCATTGAACATTGCCTCGGTGGCTTCCCGGTCACCCAGGAAAATCGTTTCAGTTAATTCCAGCTCAAGCCGTTCGGGCGCCAATTCAGATTGCGCCAATGCCTGCGCGACCAACGCAGAAAAACCAGGATTGGCGAATTGCATCGCCGAGACATTGACCGAAACCTTGACATTACCCGGGATCGAGGCAGCATCGACACAGGCCCGTTTGAGCACCCAATCGCCCAGCGGACCGATCAAGTTACACTCCTCAGCGATCGGTATGAAGACACCTGGTGACACATCGCCCAGTTCGGGGTGTTCCCACCGTGCCAGCGCTTCGAGCGATACCACTTTGTTAGTCATAGTGTCCATGATCGGCTGGTAGGCTACGTGCATCTGATCGCTGTTCAGCGCATCACGCAGGTCTTCTTCAATCTGGCGGCGGCGTTCGGCCTCGCTGTGCAGGTCGCTCGAATAAAACCGAAATTGGCCGCGTCCACCGCCCTTTGAGGCGTAAAGCGCGAGATCGGCGGAGCGGATTAGGGCTTCGCTGGTGAACCCGTCATATGGCGCGATCGCGATCCCCACCGACGCCCCAATGACGCATCGACTACCCTCGATTTGGTAAGGCTGAGAGAGCATCGCGATGACCGTTTTCGCGATTTCACCAAGCCGCCCGCGATCATCAATGTCGGGCAGGATGATCTGGAACTCGTCGCCGCCAAGCCGGCCAATTTCGCTATTCTTGTCGGTCAGCACCCGCATCAACCGCTGGCCCACTTGTTTGAGCAGTTCGTCGCCTGCCGGGTGGCCCAGCGTATCATTGACTTGCTTGAATCGATCCAGATCGATCATCATCACTGCGCAACAACGTTTGGCTGACTGGTACGCGGTGAGCGTGGCGGTAAGCCGTTTACCCATGCGGTGGCGATTGGCCAGCCCGGTTAGCGAATCGAACTGCGCGAGCCGCGAGGCATCTTTTTGGGTTTGGCGCGAGGCCGTGATATCCGCGCCATTACCACGATAACCGATGAAATTGCCGTCGGCGCCAAATTGCGGTCGGCCTGAAATCGACCACCACACCTCGGTCTCGTTGAGCGCGGCGCGAACCGCCAGGTCTGCGAAGGTCTTGCGCCCGCTAAGGATCAACGGCAGCGGACGCTCGAGCGTATCATCTTCGTCGCGTTCGAGAATGAACAACGATTGCACCGGGCGGCCGAGCAGTGCGGTACGAGCGCAGCCCATCGCATCGGCCACGCACTGCGAGATGTATGTAATCGCGCCGTCGGCGTTGCTGGACCAAAACCAGCCCAACCCGGATGCTTCGTAATCGTGCAATAGCAGCACGGCTTGCTTGAGTTCTTCACCGGTTGGCGCACTTACATCCTGCGCACCCGCGCTACCCGAGCCAGCCCCCAGCAGGCTGCGAAAGCGGCCAAACGCAGTGGGCGAAGTGGCATTCATGACAAGCGGGGAGGCCTCGTAAGTAAATTATGTGCAGTTCATTGCCCGGCCATAGCGAAACGTGGTTGAGATTTGCCTAACGCCGTTTTGCGAACTGCAGTGAAGTTCAAGCTGCCCCGCCGGATTGGAGGCGCAACAGCGGCACCCGGGTGCTGGCTGGTGCCGCCTGAGTCATCAATACGATCCGGCCCGCATCGTCGAGCTCAAGCGGAGCAGCAAATTCCACGCCGACACGATCTTCCTGACACCACCGCGCCGTCGCAGTGACCACCCCGCCCTCAGCCAGCATAATCTGGAATATTGTCCCGGGCGGAACATTCCAAAGACCTTCGACCATCGCCCCGGTTGACGAGATGTTGCGGATCGTGCCGTGGTAATGCTGCCCCCCATGATCTAGCATGATCTTGCGCAACATCGTCTGGCGGATCGATCGTGCTGCCCGCGGTCCTTTGGCGATGGCCGTCGTTCCCGACAACAGCCGCTCGGTAGCGGCGGCATAATTGAGCGGCTTCTCATAGATATAGCCCTGAACGTGGCTGCACCCCAGCATCCGCACCAAGTCGAGTTCGTCCAGTGTCTCAACCCCTTCAGCGGTGGTTTCCATCCCCAGTGCTTCGGCCAAACTGACGATCGAGGCGATGATCGCACCGTTGCGGCTGCCATCGATGGTGGCCCCGCGGACGAAGCTCTGGTCGATCTTGATCTTATCGAACGGCGCCTTTTTCAAATAACCGAGCGATGAGTAGCCAGTGCCGAAATCGTCCAGCGCCAGTCGTACTCCGACCCGCTTGAGCGCCAGGAACATCGCATCGGTGCCTTCGTCATCGTTAAGAAAGACGCTTTCGGTAATTTCAAGTTCCAGCCGCGAGGGATGCACCTGCGCCGCCGCCAAGGCATGGGTGATGATCGCCGGAAGCGCTGGATTTGCGAATTGCAACGGCGAGACGTTGACCGCTACCCGCACGTTTTCAGGCCACTGCGCAAGGTCATGACACGCTTTGCGCAGCACCCACTCGCCGATTTGCGCGATCAACCCCGAATCCTCGGCCACCGGGATGAATTTGGCCGGCGACAGCGGTCCACGAGTCGGGTGGTTCCAGCGCAGCAACGCTTCGAACCCCGTGATCCGCTCGGTCGAGGTGTGAACCACCGGCTGATAGTATACCTCAAACCCGCCGATCGCGATTGCATCGCGCAAGTCCTGCTCCAGTTGCCGACGCTCCTGGGCCTCGCTATGCAAGTCTTCGGCATAGAAATGGTGCCGCCCCCGACCGCCGTCCTTCGCCGCATACAGGGCCAAGTCTGCGTTGCGAATGATCGCCTCAGAAGTCACCCCGTCTTCGGGCGACAAGGCCACACCTATTGACGCGCCGATGATCATTCGGTGACCGTCGATCGAATAGGGCTCAGACAGATCTCGAATCACTTGCACTGCAAGGTGCGCCAAATCTTCGTTGCGATGGCGGCCGGGCAGGACCACCTGGAATTCATCGCCGCCCAAGCGTCCCACCAGGCCATGCTCACCGATCGTCCGTTGCAGGCGACTGGCGACTTGGGTCAGCAAATAGTCGCCGGCGGGGTGGCCCATGGTATCGTTGACTTGCTTGAACCGGTCCAAATCGAGCAGGAACACTGCGCAGGCGCGGTGATCGATATTGGGAGCAGCGAGGATTTTTTCGAGCATCTGCGCCATTTGCAAGCGGTTGGCTAGGCCAGTGAGTGAATCGAAGTGAGCGAGGCGTGAAGCATTTTCCGCTGACCGGCGTTTTTCTGTTAGGTCGTTGCCCGAACCTCGGAACCCTACGAAATTGCCAAAAGTATCGTAAAGCGGGCGGCCATTGACTGACCACCAGCGTTCTTCGCCGCGCGTCGCCGCCCGCAATGCCAATTCGCTGAAAGCTGATCGCGCGCTGAGATGAAAAGCCAGCGTGCGCTCGTTTTCCTGACCTTGCGGATCGGTTATAAACAGCTCGGACAGAGGACGCGCGTGCAGATCAGTGCTCTGGCATCCCAGCAAATCGCCGATCGGCGGCGACACATAGACCAATTGCCCGCGTCGGTCGGTCTCCCAGAACCAGCCCTGCCCAGTTTGCTCGAAGTCATGCAGAATTTCTTCGGCGCGCAATTGCGCCCGCTGCCGCTCGCTGTCAGCAAGCGCGTCGTGGGCGTTGCTGCTTGATTGACGAATTGAGGCAAAGATTCCGACCGCGGCTCCAAGGGCTAGAGCAAAATAGGCTCCATAAGTGGCGGAAATTGCTACAACTCCCGCCCACAAGCCCAGTTGCGCAATAGTGATACTGGCGACGCGGCGGTGCAGAATGATGGTCGCCAGCGACCCGACAATTAACAGAACCCCAAACGAATCTTGCCATTGGGCGTGCGAAAATGCGGTCCAGCGCGCGATTGCCATGCCAAACAGAAGCATCGGCAGCCCGACCAGCAGCACGGCTAGGCCGTCGCGCTGCGCGGAATTATCCAATCGCTCGCGCTCGATCCGCGCCGCGATCGGAGTCAGTGCCGTAATCCAGATGCAGGCCAACACCATCCCAACTGTCGTCAGGCGCGGAACCGTCATTGTTGAGAAACCCGTCAGAACCACCGCAATAGCGAAGACTGGTGCCATCAGCCGCCATTGGGGTTCGATTAGGTCACGCAACCCATCGCGGGCCGACCCACGCCGCCGTGCGGGCCGAGCCGTGCGGGCGGTTTGCGTAGTGATTGAAACGATTGTGCTAGCGGGGACCGCAGGCGCGCGTTCTCGCTCGCGCCTAAGCGGCGCCAGGGCCAGGTCTTCTGCCTGTCTCGCGGGTTCAGCGGACATGACCGGCATGTGGCATGCAACCGCTTGCAAAACGGTTAAGTTTATCGATTAGCCACGGGGATAGCAGCGCTGCGAGTTGGGATGCGAGAGGTTGCTTGAAATGACCTCATCAGCAAGGCATGGTCCCCCTCACAAGCTCAACGAAAACCGGGACGCACGCATGGCCAAGGGTAACTCTCCGTTCGAGAACGAAGCTGCCCAATCGACCACCGCGCTGGGCCCGCTGGTTGGGCTGGCGCGTGAAGATTTTGTCGGAGCAATCGCGCTGCTTTTGCGAGAGACCGCTTCAGATCCGGCCCGGACCGTCAAACACATGCGCAATTTCGGCGAGGACATGGTGCAGATCATGATCGGCAAGTCCGACCTGGCCCCCAATCCCAAAGATAAACGCTTCAAGGATCCGGCTTGGCAGTTCAACCCGTTCTTCCGTGCCGGGGCGCAATATTACCTTGCCGTCCAAAAGGGTGTGAAGAATTGGATGGGGGACCTCGAGCTTGATGACCTCGAGCGTGACCGAGCGAATTTCATCTCAAACATCATCATCGACAGTCTCTCCCCCACTAACAGCCTAATCGGCAATCCTGCAGCGCAAAAGCGGCTGATCGACAGCGGCGGGCTGTCGTTGGTCAAGGGGCTGAAAAATGCTTACAACGACATGGTCCACAACCATGGCATGGTCAGCATGGTCGACAAGCGCCCGTTCAAGCTGGGTGAGAATGTCGCCGCTTCTAAGGGCAGCGTGGTTTACCGCAATGAAATGATGGAGGTGATCCAGTACGCCCCCACTACCGCGCAGGTTTATGCTATCCCGCAACTGACAATTCCGCCGCAAATCAACAAGATGTACATCAACGACCTGAGCCCCGAGAAGTCGGTGGTCAAATATCAGCTCGACAACGGCATCCAGACTTTCACGATCAGTTGGAAGAATCCCACCAAGGATCAGGGACACTGGGACATGGCCGACTACATCGGCTCGTGCCGCGAAGCGATCGACGTGGTCGCACAGATCACCGGATCGTCCAGAGTTAACGTTTCCGCTGGGTGTTCTGGGGGCCAGACCGCTGCAATGCTGGCCAGCAAGATGACCGCCGATGGAGATGACCGCCTAGGTGCGCTGACCTTGATGGTCTGCGTGCTCCATCCCAAACAGAACGATATCGAAGCCGGGGCGCTGATGTCGAAAAACGGGCTGGAATTGGCTAAGCAACGCGCTGCCAAGAAGGGGATCATCAAAGGCAACGACCTCGCTCGCGGCTTTGCGTGGCTGCGGCCCAACGACCTGATTTGGAATTACGTGATCAACAATTACCTGATGGGCGACGATCCGCCGGCTTTCGACGTATTGTTCTGGAATGCCGATGCGACCAACCTGTCGGCTGCTCTGATGGGCGATTTTCTGACGATTTACGAAACTTTGGCCTTCGCCAAACAGGGCGAATTCGAGATGGTCGGGCACAAGGTTGATCTTTCGAAAGTGACCAGCGACCTGTTTATTCTGGGCGGGGTGACCGACCACATTACCCCGTGGCGCGCCTGTTACCGCTCGACCCAGCTGTTTGGTTCGGTGGATGTGACCTTCGTTCTCAGCCAATCGGGGCACATGCAGGCGATCCTCAACCCGCCGGGAAATCCCAAAGCCAAATATTTTGTGTCGAAAAAGTCCGGACAACCGCCTGCCGATGTTGACGCGTGGCTACAAGCGACCGAGGAGGTGGCCGGAAGCTGGTGGCCGCTGTGGATGGAATGGTTGCACTTGCGTTCGGGTAAAGAAGTTGCCGCCCCCAAGTCATTGGGCAGCAAGAAGAACCCGCCGCTCGATGCCGCCCCCGGCCTTTACGTGCTCGAACAGGCCTGAAGGAAACGCGTTCGTGAAAGACAAACTTACTGCCGAATTCTCGATGGAAGTGGTCGGCGGGCGCACCCTACGCGTGGCGCGCTGGCGCTGGGACATGGTCAGCGATCAT
>JAYTIS010000127.1:0-8439 GCA_043731725.1 Novosphingobium sp. | reverse complement strand
TTCGGGCGCGGGCGGGCAGCGAGTAACCTTCACGGCCGCCGCCGATGCCGCGCAGCAAGCGGCGAAGCTTGACCTGATGCTGGTGATCGACACCACTGGTTCGATGGGCGACGAGATCCAATACCTGCAAAGCGAACTGGCCGGAATCGTTGGCGATCTGCGCGCGGCGCACCCCGGGCTCGATCTGCGCGTGGGGTTTGTATTCTACCGCGATGTTCAGGACGAATACGTCACGCACACTGTGCCATTTACCCACGATCTCCGTGCCGCGCAGGCCGAACTGGTCCAGCAAGGCGCAAATGGCGGGGGCGACTATCCCGAGGCGATGGAGCAAGCGCTGATCCGCGCTGCCGGGCAGGATTGGCGGCCGGATGCGGTCAAGACCATGCTGCTGGTCGCCGATGCGCCGCCGCACGATGCCGACGTCGCTTTGGCCTGGCACGCAGGCGAAGTGTTGCGCGCCAAACGGGTGCAAGTGGTGCCGGTCGCCGCGTCGGGGGTGGGGGACAGCGCCGAATACCTGATGCGCGGCTTGGCTGCGCTGACTCAGTCGCGTTACACCTTCCTCACCGATGACAGCGGGATCGGCAATCCGCACGCGGCCCCCGCGATTGACTGCTATCTGGTGACGCGGCTCGATGCGCTGCTGCGCCGCGTGATTGACAGCCAACTGACCGGCTTGCGGATCGAGCCCGAGCGACAGGAGGTCATCCGCCGCGTCGGACAATACGATCACGGGCGCTGCGTAATCCCGCGCGGGCGCTTGCCGCGGGATTGATTGGGCGGCAAGATCGGCCCCGCGAAAGGGGCTGGTCATGCACACGTTTCCATCACGGATGTTCCGCTGGGCGGCGATCTATGGGGTGATCGTGCTGACCCCGCTGTACTTGACCCCGTTGCCGCGTGAAGGTGCCGAAATTCTGCTTGGCTTTGTCGGCCTCGCGCTGGTGTTTCAGGGCCTGTTTTGGACGATTGGCGGCGATCCGGTGAAATACCAAGCGCTGATGCCCTTTGCCGTGGCCGAAAAACTGGTGTTCGGCCTGCCGACGCTGGCTCTGCTGCTACGCGGCTATCCGATTACACCTCCAGTCGCGGTCTTTGCCGGGATCGATCTGCTGTTGGGGCTGGGCTTTTTTGTCGCCTGGCGACGGACTGCCGCGACCTAATAAGCCAACGTTCGCGTCGCGTTCTTACAAGATTTCCCATGTGCAGCAGTGCCATATAGCCCCGCACCCGGCTCGGACCGCGGTTACACAGGGGAATATCATGCTCATCAAAAAGACTGCGCTGGCCGTGCTGGCGCTGGCGCTGGTTACTGCGCCGACATTTGCTCCGGCCAAAGAGGCCGAGGCGGTCAAGGTCCAAAGCAAGGGCGCGTTCAAGGGGGCATCGCGAATTGCAATTGCCGCCTTCAACGTTGGTTTCATCTTCGAATCGACCGACCAAACCAAGAAAACCGGCGGAATGCTGGGCGCGTTTGGCGGTGCCACCAAGGCCAAGAGCCAGCTGGTTGGGGTAACCCCTGCGATGGTGCAGCAGATCACCGACGCCGCCTATACCGATTTCGTGGCGCAGATGTCGGCCAAGGGAATATCGGTAGTGGCCCCCGCAGCAGTGTTCGGCGATCCCAATTTCGCCCGGGTTAAAACCCGCCCCGGACCGACCGAAATCAATATCCAGTTGGAGAAGGGCAGCAAGGGCAAGGCCGAATTCTACAAGCCCAGCGCCTTGCCCGCGCAAGTGATGATCGGCACCGATTTCTCCGGGAGTGGGATGGGCAGCATCGGGCTGACCATGTCGATGGGCCAGAACGGCACCTTGCTGGGCGGCTATGCCAAGGCGTCGAACGTGCCGGTGGTCGATGTCACCTACCTGATCGATTTTTCGCAGCAACAGCGGCCGGGCGCGTTCAGCTTCAGCGGCATCAAGGTCAATGCCAATCTGGGGATTGTGCCGACTTACTCGAAGCTAACCGTGATCGGCGTCACCGGCCAGCAAGATATGCTGACGCTGGGCCAGCCGGTGTCGGTCGATGGCGACTTCATCGAAGTCTCCGGGGCCAGTTCGGGTGCCGACAAGACGCTGCAATCGGCGGCCAATATCGGCTCAGCGGTGTTCGGCGGAGGCATGCTGTTCGGCAAAACCCGCAAATTCAATTTTACCGCCAAGCCGGGCAACTACGAAGCCGGGGCAACCAAAGCGGCTGCGCTGGCCAACGGTGTGCTGATCGGACAACTGCTGCTGCTGCGCTAATCCCCGCGCGGTGCATTGGGGGTTGACGGGGAGCCAGCGTGCTCCCCACCCTCGCGCGTACACATACGCGTAAGGGACTAGTCAACACCGCCATGCAACTTGTCATCGTCGAATCTCCGGCCAAAGCCAAAACCATCGAGAAGTATTTGGGCAAGGACTACATGGTCCTGGCTTCTTACGGCCACGTGCGCGATCTGCCGCCCAAGGACGGTTCGGTCCGCCCCGACGATGCCTTCGCCATGGACTGGGAGGTATACGGCGACAAATCGCGTCAGGTGAAAGCGATCACCGATGCAGCCAAGACCGCTGACCGACTGATCCTGGCGACTGACCCTGACCGGGAGGGTGAGGCGATCAGTTGGCACGTGCGCGAACTGCTGGCGAAAAAGAAGGCGCTGCCCAAAGACGTTCAGCGGGTCACCTTCAATGCGATCACCAAGGCGGTGGTGACCGAGGCGATGCTGCACCCGCGCGAGCTCGATCAGGATCTGATCGACGCCTATCTGGCGCGCCGCGCGCTCGATTACCTGTTCGGCTTTACGCTTTCACCAGTGTTGTGGCGCAAACTTCCCGGGGCCAAGAGCGCAGGGCGGGTGCAATCGGTCGCGCTGCGGCTGATCTGCCAGCGCGAGCATGAGATCGAACTGTTCCGCGCCGACGAGTATTGGTCGGTGCTGGCGCAGCTCGAGCAGCTCGGAACGCAGTTTGCTGCGCGGCTGGTCAAGTTCGAAGGGCAGAAGCTCGACAAGCTTAGTCTCGGCAATGCGGGTTCGGCGGCGCGCGCCAAGGCAGTGGTCGAGGCGGCGACGTTCCGGGTCGAAGAGGTTGAGACCAAGCCGACCCGCCGCAATCCGTACCCGCCATTCACCACCTCCACCCTGCAGATGGAAGCTGCGCGCAAGCTGGGATTCTCGGCCAGCCACACCATGCGCGTGGCACAGGGGCTGTATGAGGCGGGCGCGATCACTTACATGCGCACCGACGGGGTGCAGATGGATTCAAGTGCAATCTCGGCGGCGCGTGTGGCGATCACAGAACGCTATAAGAACGGCCACTACCTACCTGAAAATCCGCGAGTTTACGAAACCAAAGCCAAGAACGCACAGGAGGCGCACGAGGCCATCCGCCCGACTGACTTCAGCAAGGATAAGTTCGGCAGCGGAGACGAAGCGCGGCTCTATGAACTGGTGTGGAAGCGCGCGATTGCCAGCCAGATGGCTTCGGCGGTGATCGAGCGGACCAGCGTGACGCTGCGCGAAGGCACCGGCCAGCACGAATTGCGCGCCTCGGGCCAGGTGGTTAAATTCCCAGGGTTCCTTGCGGTCTATGACGAAAGCCTCGATCAGAAGGCCGACAGTGACGACGAAGACAGCGCGATGCTGCCGGCGCTGGCTGCCGGCGATACTCCGGCCAAGCTGGGCGTCGAAGCCAGCCAGCACTTCACTCAGCCGCCGCCGCGCTTTTCTGAGGCGACTTTGGTCAAACGGCTCGAAGAACTTGGCATCGGCCGACCCTCGACTTACGCGTCGACATTGCAGGTGCTCAAGGACCGCAACTATGTCCGCACTGAGAAGAACCGGTTCTTCGCCGAGGAATCGGGCCGGCTGTTGACGGCCTTCCTCGAACGCTTTTTCCCGCGCTATGTGGCTTACGAATTCACTGCGGGCATGGAAGACGAACTCGACGAAGTCTCGGGCGGGCGCGCCGAATGGAAGGCCGTGCTCGAGAGCTTCTGGAAGGACTTCAAGCCCAAGAGCGACGAGGTGATGGAGCGCAAGCCCAGCGAAGTGACCGAAGCGCTGGATGAGTTTCTGGCCGATTACCTGTTCCCGCCGAGCGAGGACGGCAGCGATCCTCGGATCTGCCCGCAATGCCTGACCGATCACCGCGAGGGCGGACGGCTGGCCCTGCGCGGCGGACGGTTCGGTGCGTTTGTCGCCTGTTCGAACTATCCCGAATGTAAATACACCCGCAAATTCGCTCAGCCCGGCGGCGAGGGCGCGGCCGAAGACGGCGAGATTGGCAAGCATCCCGAAACCGGCGAGCCGATCATGCGCAAGGCCGGACGGTTTGGGCCGTATATCCAGCTGGGCGAGGGCAAGGAAGCCGCGCGTTCATCGATCCCCAAGGACATCCCTGAGCTCGATCTGGACTGGGCGGTCAAGCTGCTCAGCCTGCCGCGCAGTGTCGGCGCACACCCCGAAAGCGGTGAACTTATCACTGCGTCTATCGGACGTTATGGGCCATACCTAGCGCACAATGGCAAATACGCCAAACTGCGCAGCACCGCCGAGGTATTCGAAACCGGCATGAACAGCGCGGTCGCCAAACTGGCCGAAGCCGCGAACGGCGGCGGCCGCGGCGCACGCGCAGCGGTGGAGCCACTCAACACCTTCGGCCCGCATCCGGAGAGTGGCGGCGAGATGAAGCTGATGGCAGGGCGCTATGGGCCCTACGTGACCGACGGCACCACCAACGCCACCCTGCCGCGCGATAAAGCGCCCGAAGAGCTGACCATGGAAGAGGCGGTGGTGCTGATTACCGAACGCGCCGCCAAGGGTCCGTCAAAGGGGAAGAAGAAGGCCCCGGCCAAGAAGAAGCCTGCGCCGAAGAAAAAGGTGTCGGCGAAAAAGCCAGCGGCGAAGGCGGCGGCAAAATAGGATTGACGTCTTGCTTGCAAGGATGACGGCAGCGGCGTAATTTCTTTCCCGGTTGCCTCGGGGGAGAATGCCATGACGCTTGATACACTTGCTCTGCTGGTAATGGTCGGCTCGTTCGCTGGTTTCATGGCGATCGAGGCGATCTGGCCGGCCGCGCGTGCAATGCCGCAGGTCCGGTTCTGGCGGCTGATCGGAACTGCCGGTCTCGCGCTGACCATTCTCGTCTTTGTATTATCGCCGCTCGCGATTCTGCCGTGGTTCGCCGACATCCATTTGCTTGATTTGGCTGGCTGGGGCGCCTGGGCCGCTCTTCCCACTGTGCTACTCACCACCTTTTTTACTTATTGGTCGCACCGGCTGCAGCACCGGTTCGATGTGCTGTGGCGGATGGGGCATCAATTGCACCACGGCCTGGCGCGGGTGGATATTGCCTCAGCCTTCATCTTCCATCCGGTCGATGTGTTCGTGCAGGTGTTCTGGACGCTGCTGGCGGCAATCCTGTTGGGCGCGACCCCGCAAGCCGGTGCGCTGGCTGGGGCCTTGGGGACATGGCTGGCGCTGTATCAGCACTGGAACATCAACACGCCGCGCTGGACTACTTGGCTTGCGCAGCGCCCCGAAGCGCACATGCTGCACCATGAATACAACATCCATGCCCGCAATTTCAGCGATTTGCCGGTGTGGGACATGCTATTTGGCACTTACGAAAACCCGGCCCGAACCGATACGGTGCGGGTGGGTTTTGAGCCCGAGCGAATGAAGCGCTGGCCGGCGATGATGCTGTTCGTCGACGTCAACGATACCCATGGCCGTGAGAAGATGTGAGGTCGCGTTATTTGGCCTGACAAACCGCCCGCCGATGCGCTAGTCAATCGCGATGCCCGAACAATTCACCAAACACCGCCAGCCGTGGAAGGCCGAGGAAGTCGCCAAATTGCGCGTTCTGGCCAGCAAAGGCAAAGGCCTCAAAGAAATTGCCAAAGCGCTCAGCCGCAGCGAGGAATCGACCAAGGAACGCGCCAAGATCGACGGGATCGGGATCGCGAAATTGCGGTGACGGCTGCTCCGTGCTAGTCGAAATAATGCCCATCCCGCTTTTTCTTGCCGCCGCAGCCTTATCGGCCCCACTCCCAATTGAAGGTTCGCTGCCGGGGACAAATGACTATCCAACGGAAGCGTTGACTAAGGAAATTTCTGCGGCAGCTTTTGTAGAATTGGTGGTCACCCCGCAAGGCAAAGTGGCAAGCTGTAAGCTCCTTGCTAGCAGTGGTGATGGAAAGCTAGCCGATGCCATGTGTGGTCTAACAAAACGTCGAAAATGGGCAGCTGCAACGGGCCCTGACGGATTGCCTGCATATGGGGTTGTAAGGACGCTGTTGAGATTCTTCATTCCCAAAACCGCGGTGGGGGATCAAATTGGCGCTATGGTCCAAAGCCCTGACGTTGAGGTGACGGTCAACCATTTGCCCGTAAATGGTGCCAAATTCTACGATGCGAAGATTTCATTGTTGGTTGGCCGGAACGGTTCTGTTGGAGCTTGTGAGCCTCGCATCGCTATTGCCGCCGCCCAGCCTGTGCTTGCGAAATTTGGCTGCGAACAGGCAAAAACAATGCACTTTACCGTGCCGACGATTGCAGGCGAGCCACTATCCGCATTTGTGAACGAGCAGAAAATTCGATTTCTGCAACAAACCCGCTAAAAGTCGCCAGTTAGCGCACCCATTCCAGCCCGATCTCCTCGTACACTTCCTTGTCCTCGCCCCACTTCTCGTCGACTTTGACATGCAGGAACAGGTGGACATTTACCCCCAACAGTCCGGCCAGTTCCTTGCGCGCAGCCTCGCCGATGGACTTGAGCTTGCTGCCGCCTTTTCCCAGCACGATGCCCTTTTGGCTATCGCGGGCGATCACGATTTGCTGGTGGACTTCGACCGAACCGTCGGGGCGGTGGGTGTAGCTTTCGGGGCGGACCGCGCTGTCATAGGGCAGCTCGTCGTGGAGTTGGCGGTAGAGCTGCTCGCGCGTGATTTCGCAGGCGAGTAACCGCTCGGAGGCGTCAGAGACCTGGTCTTCGGGATAGTGCCACGCGCCTTCGGGCATCAAAGCCGCCAATCGCGCTTTGAGTTCGGGCACACCATCGCCGGTCAGCGCCGAGATGAAGAACACCTCGTCAAACGCGGCATTGCCCTCCTCGTCAGCGCCGGCCAGCGCTTGCGCGGCGATCAGCAACGGTTCTTTGGCGACCTCGTCGACCTTGTTGAGCACCAGGATCTTGCGCTCGGGGCGATGCTTAAGGTCGGTCAGGATCGGTTCGAGATAGTCGAGCTTTTTCTTACGGCCATCGACCACCAGCAGGATCGCATCGGCCTCCTGCGCGCCTTCCCAAGCGGCCGAGACCATCGCCCGGTCCAGTCGCCGTTTGGGCACGAACAGCCCGGGGGTATCGGCCAGGATGATCTGGGTCTGGTCGGCGAGAGCAATCCCCATCAGCCGTGCGCGGGTGGTCTGCGCCTTGGCCGAGACGATCGCCACTTTCTGCCCGACCAGCGCATTGACCAGCGTCGATTTGCCCGCATTGGGGGCGCCGAGGACGGCCACGAGGCCGCAGTGCTGAGTCATAGTCTGGAACTTCCGTTGCGTTTGCGTTGCGCGCGGCCTGCGACAGGCTCAGGCTGAGCGGAGTAGGGGCTGGTAGAGTTTAAAAGTGTTTGGAATAGGGTTAGGCTCTATACCCGCTCATGCTGAGCTTGTCGAAGCACACGCGCGGCGCTCACCCAAACCTCCGCATAAATTCTGCTGCGGCAGCCGTCTCGGCCTCGCGCATCGAGGTGGCGGTGGCTTCGGCCGAACCGACTCCCGGGATTTCCACCACCACGGTAAACCGCGCGGCATGATCGGGGCCGGAGCGGTCGACCAACCGGTACACTGGCACCTTGCGGCGGTTGCCCGCAGCCCATTCCTGCAGCGCCGATTTGGGCGGTTTGGAGTGGCCAGCCTTGCCCGCCACCGCATCAGCCCACATCCGCCGGACCATTGCCGCGGTCGCATCGAAGCCATGCGATACATAGCTGGCGCCGATCAGCGCCTCCATCACGTCACCCAGGATATTGTCGCTGTCATGCCCGCCATCGTCGCGCGCTTGTTTGCCGAGCTGGATGTGCGGAGCCAGATCGATGCTCCGCGCCACCGCCGCGCAAGTCGTACGGCTAACCAGCGCGTTGAGCCGCTGCGAAAGTTTGCCTTCGTTACTGCTGTCGAGCTCGTAAAGCCACGCCGCGATGACCAGGCCAAGCATCCGGTCGCCCAGAAACTCCAGCCGCTGGTAATCGCGCGCCGCGCCGGTGCTGCCATGCGTCAATGCCTCAAACCACAGTGCTTCGTCCGCGATTGGCTGGCCAGCCAGGGCGGTCAGGAAGCTATGGGTTTCGGCTGCGAACACGCCGGCCTAGAATGTGCCGCCCAGCCGGTCCCACCGCGCGGCGGTGATCCAGGTCCAGGGTTTGAGCCATTCGGCTGCGCCATCGGT
>JAYTIS010000126.1:0-7545 GCA_043731725.1 Novosphingobium sp. | reverse complement strand
CAGCCGCACTCGGCAGACCCAGAAACAGGCCCAAGAACGCCAGTCGCAGCATCGCGGCCGAGGCAATCGCGGAAAACCCCAATGCCACCCACAGCACCCGCCACTTGGCCATCAGCAAGCTGCGGGTGCGGACGTTGACCAGCTCGCGGCGTCCAGAGGTAATCGCGGTTGAGACGGCAAAGCTGGTCATTCGCTGCGGGCTCCGCGTTCGTCAACATGGCTGAGCCGATAGCGCAGAGTGGCGGCGGTGGTCGCCTTGGCCTCGCCGTGTTTGGGCGGTTCAGCCGCCATCGCCTTGCCCGACAACGGCGAAACCATTGCTGGCACGCCGCTATCGTCGTGCGAAATAGCAGCGCTGGCGACGCGGATCGGGCTGGGCGCATCGGGGCTGCGCGCCTTGCCCAGCGCGGCCAGTTGGCGTTCGCCTTCAAGGTATTGACCGGCGGTTGGCGCCTGATAGCCAAACTCGACATCGTTGAGCGATTTGAGCTGCTGCTGATTGGCGCGGGCCTCGAATTCGGTTTCAAGGAACAGCTTTTGCTGTTTGGTGGCCGCGATCTGCCGTTCGGTCAACCGCACCTGGCTTTTGACCGCATTGACTTTGAACGTCAGCACCATGGTCAAGGTAAAACAGAACAGTAGCACCGCAGCCCAGCCAATCGAGCGCAGGCGATCTTGGGTCAGGTTCATGCGGCCCTCCGTTCGCGCGGGCTGGCGTCAGATCGGGTAGCGGCACGCAACGTGGCCGAACGCGCGCGCGGGTTGCGCGCCAGCTCGGCATCGGACGCCCGCACCGCTTTGCCGACGGCAATAAATGTCGGCGCGAATGCAGGCGCGCTCTGCGGCAGGTGACGCGATGCATTGGCCAGTGCGCCGCTGGCATCGCGCAGGAACTGCTTGACGATCCGGTCTTCCAAACTGTGAAAGCTGACCACCGCCAGCTTGCCACCGGGGCGCAACAGCGTTTCGGCGGCGTTGAGCCCGCTGGTCAGTTCGTCTAGCTCGGCGTTGATGTGGATCCGGATCGCTTGGAAGCTGCGCGTGGCGGGATCTTTCGGCCCCCCGGGATGATAGCCCAATGTCTTGCGCACGATATGGGCGAGTTGGCCGGTAGTTTCGAGTGGGCGCGCCGCGACGATCGCGCGCGCAACGCGGCGCGACTGGCGTTCTTCGCCGTAGGTGTAGAGCACATCGGCGATCTCGCCCTCGGCGGCGCTGTTGAGGAAATCGGCGGCGCTGGTCCCTTCTTGCCCCATGCGCATGTCAAGCGGCCCATCGAGCGAGAATGCGAACCCGCGCTCGGCCTGATCGAGCTGCATCGAGGACACCCCGATGTCCATCACCAGGCCGTCGACCCGCGCGACCCCGGCCGCACCCAGCGCATCGACCATTTCAGAAAACCGACGCGGGTAGAGCACCAGCCGGGGCGGGCTGTCGGCCAGTTCGCTCCAGCCCTGCGCCAACGCAATCGCAGCCGGATCGCGATCAAAGGCGTGCACATTGGCTCCAGCATCGAGCAACCGGCGGCTATATCCACCCGCGCCAAACGTTGCATCAACGATCACTGCGCCGTTGAGCGGCGACAAGGCCGCGATCACTTCATCGAGCAGTACGGGAGTGTGAGCAGCGCCGCTCATTTGCGAGCCTTGCCAGCCATGGCTTGCGATTCAAGATCGGCGCAGGCTTCCTGCGCGTCTTCCCAGCCCTCGCCCAGCTTGGCGAGTTCGGCCGGGTTCCACAGCGTGAACATCTTGCCGCCGCCTTGGAAAAATACCCGGTCGGTTAGGCCCCCCAGTTTGAAATAGCGTTCGGGCATGACAAACCGGCCGCTGTCATCGAACGGCACACGGGCATACCCATAAAGCTGCTGCGCGCGCAGATCGCGGTCGAAATCGATCTGGCGTTCGAGCGCGATCGCTTCCTCGCGGTCAAGCTCGGCTTCGAACTGATCGGCCCGGCTCAGACCAAAACCGGTCAGGCACTTCCAGCGGGGATGTTTGGCTAGGCACAGCAACCGCTCACCATGACCGGATTCACGGACCGATTTGCGCAGATCGGGGGGCAGCACAAAGCGGCCTTTTTCGCCGAGCAACGAAAAGCCTTGGCCGCTATAGCTGATCGTCTTGGCCCCCTCCACGATCCGTCCCGCCTCTGCCGATTTGACCCGGCTCCCCAAAGTAAACAACAACCTCTCCGCACGCGCGCCCGCGCGTCCGGAGCGACCCTTGACCGGGCCGACGGCAAATCTGCATGTCGATGAAACGAAGCATTAACCCTGCTTTTGCAGGGATGAAAGGGAAAATTGCGGGAAAATACGGGATAACCCGTTAACCTATTGAATTAATGAGATTTGAAACATTTGACGATGCTACCGCTTGTCCCATGTTTCCAATATGTTCTATACAAATATCAGTGGTTTACGGTCTGCAGTTGCAGGTATTGCCGAACTGTCCCGCCAAATCCCGCGAGTCCGCCTAAACCTTCAGCTCAGTGAGCCAGAAAAGCGCTGTCGAGCAACTGGCCGAAGGCGCTGGCGCGCTGGCCTGAGGGATCAGCACGTTCGAGCAATGCGGCGTCGGCCACCGCGACCACACGCCCCCGCCCGATCGCGCAGGTCACCGCCAAGCCCTCTCCCCACAGCCGACAGTTGGCCTGGCCGCGAGTCAGGAACCGACCTGGCAGAACCACCGGCACCTCCACCCCCATCACCTCGCGGCTAGTCTCGTCTAGAGCCTGTCCGGCGTCGAACTGCAGTTCCAGCCCCCACCGCGTCAGGATCGGCGAAAGCAACGCAGCGGTCTGCGGGCGGCGCGGATCGCCCAGCGCAAAGGGCGATTCCTCGGTATAGGCCGGGTCCGCCAACAACAGCAATCGGCCGCCGCCGCGCACCCATTCGTCCAGCGCTACATTCTCCTGCGGACTGAGCACTCGGGGCTGCGCGATGATCAAGCGGCGGAGTCCGGCCAGCGAGCGCGGCCCGGGCGCAATGGTCAACGCATCGATTGCGACGACCTGTCCGTGCGCGGCCAGAACGGCTTTGGCCCAGTGTGCTGCGCTGTCACTGCGCAGCTCGCTCCCAAGATCGGGGGTATCGTTCCAAAGTAGCGGCAATGAGGTGAAAAGCCCGATCGGCGCCGACCGCACCAAGCGCTGGTGCTGACTGAGCCAAGCAATCAGGCCCAACGCCAGCGCTAGCCCAAATAGCACCACCCCGAACCTGGCTTTGCTAATGCTGGGTCCCTGTCACTGCGGGGGCGCTGGTGGCTGGTGCCCGAACTCGCGGAGCCGCTTCGGGCTGGCTGGACGGAACGACCCCGATGTCGGCCAGCGGGTCACTGCCGAGAGCAGCGTCAGCGCCGGTTGAACCTGCGGTGTGCTGGCGGGTGGCGGCATCGGCTTGCCGCGCCCGATCATTGATTATGTTGGCGAGCCCGACCACCAGCACGATCGCAGCCATGCCGAACAGGCCGGCCTGCAGCCGTTGCACCGCTTGCGCACGCAATTCGCGTAGGCTCGGCGGCACATAGTGCTTCGGCGCGACTAGCGGTTCCAGAACCCTACGTGGCGGTGGTGTTGCCATCTGGTTACAGCCCTAGCCGATCAGGCGAGCCAAGGGAAGACCGGCAATCCTTTCGCTCGCAGCCACTCGGCATTGTACAGGCTGGAGAGATAGCGGAAGCCGGTGTCGCACAGGATCGTTGCGACGCGCACGTCTTCGCGGCCTTCGGCCACCAGCTGTTGACCCAGCGCAACCGCGCCCGCCACATTGATCCCCGAAGACAGCCCCAAGCACAGCCCTTCTTCAGCGAGCAACCGTCCGACCCATCCGAGGCCTTCTTCGTCCGAGACGCGGAACTGGGTATCGATTGGTGCACCCTCCAGATTGGCGGTGATTCGCCCCTGCCCGATCCCTTCGGCGACCGAAGTCCCTTCGGCGCGCAGTTCGCCGCAGGCATAATAATTGTACAGCGCCGCGCCGTACGGATCGGTCAGCGCGATCCGCACATTCTCGTCGAACGCCTTCAGCCCCAACCCGACCCCAGCGATGGTCCCGCCGGTACCTGCAGAGCAGGTAAAGCCATCGATCCGGCCTTCAAGCTGGTCCCAGAGTTCGCGCGCGGTGCTTTCGATATGGGCTTTGCGGTTGGCGACATTGTCAAACTGGTTAGCCCAAATCGCGCCTTCGGTCTCTTCGGCCAGACGCCGCGAGGTGTGAACGAAATGTCCGGGGTTGGAAAACGGCGCGGGCGGCACCAGCACCAGCTCGGCCCCCAGCGCGCGCAAGGTGTCCATCTTTTCCTTGGACTGATTCTCGGGCATGACGATCACGGTCTTGTAACCCAAGGCATTGGCGACCAACGCCAGGCCAATCCCGGTGTTCCCGGCAGTGCCTTCGACAATCGTCCCGCCGGGCTCGAGCAGACCCTTATCTTCGGCATCGCGCACGATCCACAATGCCGCGCGGTCTTTGACCGATGCCCCCGGATTGGCAAATTCGCATTTGCCCCACACTTCGCAGCCAGCGGCTTCGCTAGGGCCTTGCAGCAGCACCAGCGGCGTGTTGCCGATCAGGTCGAGGGTCGAGGAACAGGTGGCGCTCATGCAGCAAAGTTAGATAGCGGACCGCTGGAGCGCAATGCAAATGCGCTTTGCGCCTGCCAAGTCAGTCTTCGGGCGCAATCGTAACCTTCAGCCCATCGAGCGCGCCGGTCATCTGCAACTGGCATGACAGTCGCGAATTGCCCTGCCGGTGATCGGTGCTGTCGAGCAGGTCATTCTCATCCTCGCTGAGCGGATTGACCAAGTCTGCGTACGCCGGATCGACATAAACGTGGCATGTGGCACACGAGCAGCAACCGCCGCACAGCGCCAGCAATTCGTCAAACCCGTTGTCACGGATCGCTTCCATCACCGACACGCCGCTGGCCGCATCAACGGTCAGTTCGTCTCCGGCCCGATTTACCACAACCAGCTTGGGCATTCCCGACTATCCTTTTCGCAATTAGCGCCTGTTCGCACCTTGGCGCGGCTGCTACCCAACCCGCTTTCCTTTGGCAAGCAGGACCGACGATGGGAATTAGTGCCGAGCAGATGCAGCGCGATCTCGATGCCGTGGCGGCGATCGAGCCAAGTTTCGCGCGCGCCCTGACGGCCGCCGGTTATCCCGAGCCGCGTATCCGCCCGCGCGGCTATGGCACTTTGATGCGCACGATCGTCGGCCAGCAGGTCAGCGTTGCCGCCGCCGCTTCAATGTGGCGCAAGTTTGAACTCTTTGCCGGAGCCGAGCTACCACCCGAACGGATCCTGGCGGCCGAGTTTGACACGCTGCGCGCCTGCGGCCTGTCGCGCCAGAAGCAGGGTTATCTGCGCTCGCTGTGCGAACTGGTGGTGGCCGGTGAACTCGATTTCGATGCCTTGCCCGCCGATGACGAGGAGGCGATCCTGCAACTGACTCGGATCAAGGGGATCGGGCGCTGGTCGGCCGAGATCTATCTGCTGTTCGCCGAAGGGCGCGGCGACATGTGGCCAGCGGGCGATTTGGCGGTGCAAGCAGGATTGCACAAAATCCTGGGACTGGAAGCCCGCCCGAGCGAGAAACAGACCCGTGAACTGGCGCAAGCCTGGCGGCCGCACCGCGGCGCGGCGGCGATTTTCACCTGGCATTGCTATAACAACCCGGCGTTGTAAGTCTTGCTGACAAGTATGTCAGCGCGAATCGGGGGAGCGGATCATGGCGGCACGCAAAACAATTTTCATCACCGGCGGCGGATCGGGGATTGGCCGCGCGGTGGCGCAGAAATTCGCCGCTGAGGGCTGGTTTGTCGGGCTGGCCGATATCGACGAGGCCGGGATGCGCGCCACTGCCGCATTGCTCCCAGCCGGCTCCAGCTCGCTCCACCGGCTCGATGTGCGGGATCGCGCGGCATGGGATGTGGCACTGTCAGCCTGCGCTGCGGCAGCGGGCGACCGGATCGACGTGGTCTTCAACAATGCCGGAATTCCGCTCGGCGGACAAATCATCGAACACACCGAGGCTGAAATCGAGCGCTGTCTCGATATCAACCTCAAAGGCGTGATCTTCGGCGCGCAAGCTGCGCACCCGTGGCTGAAAGCCAGCGCACCAGGATCGTGCCTGCTAAACACCGCCAGTGCGGCGGGGATTTACGGAACACCCGGCGCATCAATCTATGCCGCAACCAAGTTCGGCGTGCGCGGTGTGACCGAATGCCTTGATGCCGAGTGGCATGAGGATGGGATCAGGGTGCGCGACCTGATGCCTGGCTTCATCGATACCCCCTTGCTCGATCACGCTCCCAATCATACCACCAACGAGGATATTCGCGGGCGAGTTGAGGAAGCCGGGCTGGAAATATCGCCGGTCAGCGATGTGGCCGATGCGGCCTGGGCGGCGGTGCACGGCGAAAAGCTGCACACATTAGTAGGCAAGACCGCCCGCCAACTGGCCTTCGCTGCACGGTGGCTGCCCGGCTGGGTGCGCAGGCAGGTGCGCAACAGCCCGCGCCCGCTGGGGAACTAAGCAAGCGTGGCGGTCATCTCTGCCAGCTTCGTGACCGTGTTCATGTTGCGAGCAGTGCCGAGCTCAGCCGCCGGAATCCGCAGCCGAGTGTCGCCCATCCCATCGTGGTAATCGACATAAATTGCGCGCGGTCCAAGCTTGACCATTTCACCGCGCTGCCCGGTCATGCCATCGAGCGATAGCGGCCCATCGATGAATATCGCCACGACGCGGTTGCCAGGACGGCTGGACCAGGGATTGCCCGCCACCACCTCCGCCAGTTCGGCGGCGCTGCGCACAAGGATCCCCAGTGGCTTGGCATAGCGTTGCAGAATTGCGGCTTCGAGCGCGCCACGCAGATCGGCTTCACCGCGCTCACTGGCGAACACCACATTGCCGCTGGCAATGTAGGTCTGCACCCGCTCCAGCCCCAGCCCTTCGCACAGCCCCTTCAATTCGGCCATCGGCAGCTTGTTGTTGCCGCCAACGTTGACTGCGCGGAGCAAGGCCGCCCAAGCGCTCACAGCATTCCGGCAATCGCCCGTGCCATGGCCGCGTCGCGCGCAGAAAGTCCGCCCGCATCGTGCGTGGTCAGTGTGATCTCGACCTTGTTGTAAACGTTCGACCATTCGGGATGGTGATCGTGCTTGTCGGCATAGAGCGCCACTCGCGCCATAAAGCCGAACGCGGCGTTGAAATCCTCGAACTTGAAGCTGCGGGTGATCGCCTTGCCGTCCGGGCGGAGCGACCAGTCGGGCAATTCCTCGAGCAGTGCGGCGACGGCGGCTTGGTTCAGGCGGGGGGCGGACATTGGGGCTCTCCTTGGCAGAGTGATAGCTTTCCCCTATCGCCGCGCTCCATGCAAGCGAGCGGCCTGATAGTGGATATGCTTTTTTGCCGCCGCGGCGACCGGCGGCTGTTCGGCTCGCTCGATTTGACGGTGGAAAGCGGCGGGGTGCTGCATCTGGTCGGACCCAATGGGATCGGCAAAACATCGCTGCTGCGTATGCTGGCGGGTTTGTTGACCG
>JAYTIS010000125.1:0-1649 GCA_043731725.1 Novosphingobium sp. | reverse complement strand
CGCTCAAGGGGCTGGCAATTTCTCTGGTAATCGCACCGTTGATCATCGCGGCGATCTATGCGGTGATCCGGCGCTATCCAAAGAACTGGTGGCTGCTTGCCACCGGGGTGGTCACCCTGTTCGGCACGATTGGCTCGCTGCTCGCGCCGGTCTACATCATGCCGCTGTTCAACACCTATACCGAGCTCCCCGCCGGCCCGGTGCGCGACCGGATCGTGGCAATGGCGCAGTCCAAGCAAATCCCGGCCGAGCATATCTACTTGTTCGATGCGAGCAAGCAGACCAAGCGGATTTCGGCCAATGTCTCGGGGATCGGCCCGACCATCCGGATCAGCCTCAACGACAACCTTTTGAACCGCAGCACCCCGCAGGAAATTGCCGCGGTGATGGGCCACGAGATGGGTCACTACAAATTGAACCACGCCTGGTGGGGCTTGCTGTTCACGTCGTGCCTTGCCGCGCTCGCGCTGTTTCTGGTATCGCGCCTCGCCCCGGGTTTGATTGCCCGATACGGCGAGCGCTGGGGGATTCGCGATCTGGCCGATCCTGCCTCGCTGCCGGTGCTGGGGATCCTGTTTGCGATCCTGGGGCTCCTCGCCACGCCGATCACCAATACCATAATCCGGGTCGATGAAAGTCAGGCTGATGCCTTCGGGCTCGATGTCGCGCAAGAGCCCGACGGATTTGCCTCGGCAGCAATGAAGCTTTCCGAGTACCGGAAGATCGAGCCCGGCCCCATCGAGGAACTGCTGTTCTTCGACCATCCCTCGGGCGCAACGCGCGTGCGGATGAGCATGCAGTGGAAGAAGGACCATGTGCCCGATGCGCAGATGGTCGTGCCCCCGCCGATGCCGCAGGCCGGATTGAAGCCGCAGTAAGCCAGACCGGTGCGTCCGCGCCTGTTCATCTTTGGCCTGGGCTACAGCGCCGGGCGGATCGCCGCTGCGGCCGAGGCGCGGGGATGGGAAGCCGTCTCGACCGGACGCGCAGGCACGCTGGCCTTCGAGGATGACGGCGCGGTGCGGCTGGCGCTGGCAGATAGCGACCAGGTGCTGAGCTCGGTCCCGCCCGCCGCCGATGGCGATCCGGTGCTGGAGCGTTACGGCCAGGCGCTGGCGGGCAAGCGGCTGACCTACCTGTCCTCGACCGGGGTTTACGGCGATTGCGGCGGAGCCTGGGTCGATGAAAGCGCGCCGATTGGCACAGGCCGCCGCACCGCACGCAGCGTTGCCGATGCTGCATGGCTGGCACGTGGCGCGCGGGCGCTGCGGCTGCCGGGAATCTATGGTCCCGGCCGCTCGGCGCTCGATCGGGTCCGCGAAGGCCGGGCGCAGCGGATCGACTTGCTTGGGCAGGTGTTCAGCCGGGTGCATGTCGATGACATTGTCAGCGGCGCACTTGCGGCTTTCGATGCACCGCCGGGGGCCTACAACCTGTCTGACGATCTCCCCGCCAGCCAGAACACTGTGATCGAAGCGGCCTGCGCGCTGCTGGCTCTTGCGCCGCCGCCCATGCTCTCGCTGGAAGAAGCGCGGCTCAGCCCGCAAGCACGCGCCTTTTACGACGAGAATCGCCGCGTCGCGAATGGCAAGGCCAAGCGCCTGCTCGGCTGGAAACTGCGCTACCCGACGTACCGCGAAGGGCTGGCG
>JAYTIS010000124.1:0-8202 GCA_043731725.1 Novosphingobium sp. | reverse complement strand
AGTTCGAGCTTAGCCTTGTCGCGCTGGGCCTTGTCGGGGATGACTTTGTCGATAATCGAGATGACTGGCCCGATCAGGGCGTCGAGAAGTGCCATTGGTTTACTCCTTCGGTTTGAACGAAGGCGCGCAGATAACCAAAACGGTTCGTGTAGGAAAATACTTTGCCGCGCGGCAAAATGTCGTCGGCGAAAGAAAAAATGGTCGGGACGAGAGGATTCGAACCTCCGACCCCCACACCCCCAGTGTGATGCGCTACCAGGCTGCGCTACGTCCCGACCGGTCCGCCTGGCCGCGTGCGCGGTCAGGCAGGGACCGCGCCTATAGGGCAGGGCATGGCGCTGTGGCAAGCGGCACTGCGCAATCCTTGGCGATCTTGCGGCAACCACTTGAAGGCCTGCGATCAAACGCCAAATGAGCGCTGCGCGGCAATCGCCGTCCGGGGGCGGCGCGTTGCTATCGCCGGGCATTGCTGCTAGTCGCGCGCAATTCCGCTCGCTGCCAGTTAGCGCGCGACTAGCAGGTGCACATATCAAGCCATGAACAGCGCAATTCTTCCCCTCCTCTCCGCCGCGGCAGCTGCCGGCCAGTCCCCTCCGGTGTGGCTTCAGTATCTTCCGTTCGTCGCGATGTTTGCGATTTTCTGGTTCCTGATCATCCGTCCGCAAATGAAGCGCCAGCGCGATTTGCAGGCTAAGATCGGCGGGATCAAAAAGGGCGATCAGGTTCTGACCGGCGGCGGTTTGCTGGGCAAAGTGATCAAGGTTGACGAGCAATATGCCGAGGTTGAGCTTGCTCCCAATGTCCGGGTCAAGGCGCTCAAGTCGACGATTGTCGATATCGTGCCGCCGGGCGGCAGCAAACCAGCCAACGATTGATTTTGCGCCCAGCCGCATAGCGAAAGTCCCAACATGCTCGATTTTCCCCGCTGGAAGCAGGTCTGGCTGTGGTTTCTGACCCTAGCCTGCGCGGCCGCCGCACTGCCTTCGATCTTTGCTGTCGCCGGGCTCGCTTGGCCGGCTGCGCTGCCGCATCCGGTTGTCAATCTCGGCCTCGATTTGGCTGGCGGCAGTCATCTGCTGCTCGAAGCTGACACCAACCAGATCCGTCAATTGCGGCTGGAGCAAATGGAAGAAAGCGTGCGCTCGCGCATGGCCAAAAGTGATCCGCGGATCGGGATTGGCGATGTTTCGACCAAGGACGGCAAGGTCGCGTTCATGCTCAACGATCCGAGCAAAGCCGATGCCGCGCGTGAGCAATTGCAGACATTGACCAGTGGCGCGGGCACCACCGGCCAGCGCGATTGGGACCTGGCGATCAATGGCGGGCTGATCGAACTCACTCCGACCGAAGCCGGGCTCAAGCAATCGGCCGATCAGGCGATGGGCGCGGCGGTTGAAGTGGTGCGCAAGCGGATCGATAAAATGGGTACGCGCGAGCCGACGATTATCCGCCAGGGCGGCAACCGCATTCTGGTGCAGGTTCCCGGCCTAAGCGATCCCAAGGCACTGAAGGAACAACTCGGGCAAACCGCCAAGCTCGAATTCAAGCTGGTCGATACTACCGCCTCTCCCAATGACCGGACCCAAGGCGTGGCCCAGCCCGGAACGCAGCTGGTGCCGTTTGCCAATCCCGAGAAAGACGGACTGGTGCCGCTCGCGGTCTTCCGGCTGGGCGGTATCAATGGCGATCAGCTGACTCAGGCGACGGCGAGCAATGACCAGAAAACCAACGAATCAATCGTGGAAATTTCGTTCAATCAGCAAGGCGGGGCAAAGTTCGCCAAGCTGACGTCTGAAAATGTCGGCAAGCCGTTTGCGATTATTCTCGATGGTAAGGTAATTTCGGATCCCAAGATTAACGAGCCGATCCTGGGCGGTCAGGCACGTATTTCGGGCAGCTTCACCCCGGCCAGCGCGCAGGCCTTGGCGATCAACCTCGCCTCGGGCGCCTTGCCGGTCGATCTGAAGGTGATCGAAGAGCGCTCGGTCGGACCAGACCTGGGTGCGGATTCGATCCGCAGCGGGATGATCGCCATGGTCGTCGGCACGTTCGCGGTGGTGCTGCTGATCCTGGTCACCTATGGCCGGTTCGGAGCTTACGCTGATCTGGCCTTGGTGCTGAACGTGCTGATGATCCTCGGGATTATGGCCATGCTGGGCACAACGCTCACCTTGCCCGGGATCGCCGGGTTCGTGCTCACCATCGGCGCGGCGGTGGATGCCAACGTGCTGATCAACGAGCGCATCCGTGAAGAACGCAAGCGCGGTCGCCGAGTGGTTCAGGCGGTCGAGGTCGGCTATAAAGAAGCCAGTCGCGCGATTTACGATGCCAACGTCACCAATGTCATCGCGGCAGTACTCATGTTCCTGTTCGGCTCGGGGCCGGTCAAGGGCTTTGCGGTGGTGCTGGTGATCGGTGTCATGACTTCGGTATTTACGGCAATGACCATCACCCGCATGTGGGTCGCCGGCTGGCTGCGCAAGGCGCGCCCGGCCGAGCTCAATATCTAGGAAGCAGCGAACATGCGTCTTCTCAAACTCGTTCCCGATAATACCAACATCCACTTCCTCAAGTGGCGGTTGCCGTTCTTTATCATCTCGGGATTGTTGGTTATCGCTAGCTGGGTGCTGGTCGCCACGCAGGGCCTTAATCTCGGCGTCGATTTTGTCGGCGGGCAGATGATCCGCGTGACTTTCCAGCAGGATAAGGAAGCGCCGGTGGCCAAGCTGCGCAGCGAAGTGGAAAAGCTGGGCTTTGGTGAGCCGACGATCCAGCGCTTTGGCCAGCCCAACCAGGTTTCGATCCGCCTTAAACTGCCCGAAGGCGCAGAACGCGATCCCGGCTTATCGAATGCCATGGCGAGCAAGATTTCTGGGGCAGTGGTCAGCGCCCATCCCGGCGCACGGATTGACGGGGTGGATTCGGTCTCGGGCAAGGTTTCGAGCGAACTGTACTCGACCGGGATGAAATCCCTGTTCTACGCCATGATTGCCATTTCGATTTACATCTGGGTGCGGTTCGAGTGGCAGTTTGGGGTCGGGGCGCTGTTCAGCTTGGTCCACGACGTCTCGCTGACGTTGGGCTTGTTCGCGATCACCCAAATGGAATTCGATCTTAATATCGTGGCGGCGATCCTGACGATCATCGGCTATTCGCTCAACGATACGATCGTGGTTTACGATCGGATTCGCGAGAACCTGAAGAAGTTCCGCAGGATGCCACTGCCCGAACTGCTCGACCTGTCAGTCAACGAGACGCTGGCGAGAACCGTGATGACCTCGGCCACGATGCTGATCACGCTCGGCGCGTTGATGTTGCTGGGGCCCAAGGTGATCTTCGGGTTCTCTACGGCGATCTTTATGGGGATCTTCGTGGGCACTTACAGCTCGGTTTATATGGCCGCGCCGATCCTGGTCTGGCTGAAAGTGACCTCGAACAGTTTCGTTCCCAACGAGTCCGAGCTTGACCGGCAGGAACGCTTGGCCCGCGAGCGGAGTTGATTATCCCGCCGCAAGGTTGCGCCAATAGCCGACCAGCGCGGCGGCATTGGCTTCCCAGCTAAATTCGGCCGCCCCGGCTAGCACCTTGTCGCGCGGCGGCGGCGCGGCGAGGAGTTCGTTCACCGCGGCTGCAATTGCCACCGGATCGCGCGCGGCCATGCGGCCATAGGCGGGGTCAGTCAGCAATTCCTGCGCGCCGGGGAGTGGGGAGGTCACGACCGGCGCGCCGCATGCCAGCGCCTCAACCCAAGCATTCGCAAGCCCTTCGCTGGCCGTAGGCAACACGAACACATCGGCGGCGTTGAGCACCACTGGCAGGTCCGCATGCGGCACCGCGCCGAGGAAGCGGACCCGCTTTGCCAGGCCGAGGCTGGCAGCTAAGGCGCGCAACCGGTCTTCATCAGGTCCGACCCCCGCCATCAACAGGGTTGCGCCGGGCACCAACGCCAAAGCCTCAATCGCGAACCGCTGACCTTTACGCTCGATCAGCGCACCGACGCAGGCGAGGACTGCGCCAGCAACCGGCAAGCCGAGTTGGCTGCGGCAGGTGGCGCGGTCAAGCGGGCGGAACACCGCGCGGTCGAGCCCGGTGCGATGCACGGTGACCTTGCTGCGTTCCACCCCAAGCGCCGCCAGATCGTCGGCCAGTCCATTTGCCACGGCCAGCAAGCCGCTCGCGCTCCGTGCCGCATCGCGCACCTGATCAGCAGTTCCGCGCGCATGCCCCCAATAATGGACATCCGCGCCGCGCGCCTTGATCGAACTGGGCAGACCCAGCGCCTGTGCGATCTGCACTGCTGCGGGGCCATCGGGATAGAAAAACTGGGCGTCGATCAGATCGAATGGCTGTAGCGCATGGAGGCGGCGTGCGAGCGGCAGGACTGCCGCGGCTTCAGAGCGTGCGTTGAACCGGCCGCCAGTGCCGGGCAGCACCGTGAACCGTGGCCGCAGCACTGACACTCCGCCGCGTTGCTCAACCGCGTCAACGCCGCGCAAAGCCCGGTAACGCGCAAGCAGCGAGAGCGGGAAGGGCGGCAGACCCACTGGATTGACCATCACCAGATCGACATCGCCGCGCGCCGCCACGGCCTGCATTTGTCGCTCGACGAACACCCCGAAATTGGGGTTCACAGCGTTGGGGTAGAGCGTCGATAGCGATAGAACGCGCAGGCGCTTCACAGTGTGCGCACCAGCATTTCCGCGGCGGCAATCCAGGCCGGGCTCTCCACCACGACTTGCCGCGAACCGGCGCCGGGCGGCAGTATCGCGACTCGTTGCGCATCACGGTCGATCATTCGCCCGAACGCAAAGCGCCCGCCGGGGCGCGGCACCAGCACATCGCGGTTAAGCAGCCGCGCGTAGGCTTCGGGCCCCAACTGGCGCAGCCAGACCTGGTCACCCGCACGGTATTCGCCTGCACTAGTTTCCACCGCCAATGCTACCAACAGACCTTCACCGCCCAGCGCGCTTGGCAGAATCGCCTCGCGCGGGGCGGGCAGGCTTTCGGCACCATCGGCGGTGAGCCGCGCGACAAAGCTGGGCACTTCGCTTTCGGCACCGCGTACCAGCAGTTCGGGCTCAACCTCCAACGCGGCGGCGATCCGGTTCATCCAGGTCAGTGACAATTGCCGCATTCCGGTTTCCAGCCGCCCGATTGTCTGCGCGGTGGTAGCAGGGGCGCAGCGTTCGGCGACATCGGCCAAGGTTAGCGATTTTTGCCGGCGTATGTCTCGAATACGATTGATCATGTTGGCTATCCAATAACCAGATTGGTTTTCTTCTTTCCTACAACGTGCCGAATTTGGCAAGCACAACCGCGACTCGCCAGCAGAGGAAAAGGTATGCAGCGCGATCTGGTTGAATGCGAACTCACCGACCAAGGGCCGGTTCGCCGGAGTCGGGCCACATCAGTCGGCGCGCGCAAGGGCGGGCGCAGCGTCACGGTCAACATGGCCGAAAGCCCGCTGGCCTGGCTGCATGCCCGCGGCCACCTCAGTGATGTGCAATTCGCCGCCGGGGAATGCTTGGGCCGCGATTGGGAACGCGCGCAACTGGCCCCCGCGATCACCATGCGCTGGGACCAGATTCGCGTGCAAGGCGGCGGAGGTGAAGTTTCGCTCAATGCGGCCGAGCGGCAATTGGCGGCGCGTCTGCGGTTTGAGGGCGCGGTCACCGCCGCCGGTCCAGGCTTGTCAGACATCCTGTGGCGCGTGGTCTGCGCGGGCGAAACGCTGCCCCTGGCCGAACGCGCGCTGGCCTGGCCGGTGCGCAGCGGCAAGCTGGTGCTGCGGCTCGCACTGGACCGGGTCGCGGGGTATTATCGGCTGGGCGGTTAGTATCCTGTACTTATGTTCATCCCTGCAAATCTCACGTCATCGCGGCGCAGGCCGGGACCCAGACCGCAGAAAACAAACGCCGCTTCGCGACTTTATTTGTTTGGACTGAGTCCCGGCCTGCGCCGGGATGACGAAGTGTGGCGTTATGAAATTCAGATCCTGACCTAGCCCTTCGTCGGGCCGCTACGGCGCTTGGTCGAAGGGCTCGCGCCTTGCGCACAAACCAGTCCAGAACTGCACCCAAATCAGCCAACACACGGGAGCAGGAAATGGATCGTCGGCAATTTATCGCAGCAGCAGGTGCTACCGCCACCGCCTTTGCGGCGGATCCGGTGTGGGCCAAGGGGCTTGCGCTCAATGCCGACAAGGCGCTGCTAGCGCTGCTCGATGCCATGTTTAACGATGCGATTGCGCATTCACCGGAATACGCCACTTCGCTTGGGCTCGACAAGGGCAGGCTGGCGCCGCTGCGGGGGATGTTGTCACCGGCAACCACGGCCGAGCGTCACGCGGATCTGGCAAGGGCGCGGCATTGGCAATCGCGCCTTGGGGCAATTAAGCCGGCGCTCCTCTCCCCAACCGGGCAGCGTTATCAGGCCCGGGTCAAATACATGCTCGAGCAACGCACGCTGGCCCCGGGCAAATACGATATTGACGGTGTGCAGACGCCCTACCGACTATACCAGCAGGGTGGGGCTTACTTTAATACCCCCGATTTCCTCAATTCGTCCCACCCGATTAACACTAGTGCAGACGCGGAAGCTTACCTGTCACGCCTGTCAGCCTTTGCCGTGGTACTTGATCAAGACACCGCCGGACAGCGCGTCGAGGCGGCACGCGGTCTGCTCGCGCCGGGCTGGTCGATCGATCTAACCTTGGGCCAAATGCACAAGCTGCGCGATGTGGCGGCGGCAGATAACACGATGGTCCAGTCGATCGGCATGCGGACCAAGGCCAAGGGGATTGCGGGCAACTGGGCGGCTCGCGCGGCCAAGATCGTTGAGCTGGCGGTCTATCCGGCGCTTGACCGGCAGATCGCGTTAATGACCGGCTTGCGCAGTAAAACTGCGGCGGGCGACGGGGCGTGGCGGATTGCACGCGGCGATGAAATCTATGCCGATGCCTTAGCGCAGGCGACCACCACCAATCTATCGCCCGACCAAGTTCACGCCATCGGACTGGAGCAGGTGGCGGATATAACCGGCAAGATCGACACGATTCTCACGGCGGCTGGGATGACCAGCGGTACTGTGGGTGAGCGGCTTACCGTGCTCAACCATCAGAGTGACCAGCTGTTTGCCGATAGCGATGCCGGGCGCAAGGCACTGATCGACAGCCTCAACCTGGGGATTGCCGATATGATGCAGCGCTTGCCGCAAGCCTTTGCCGATATTCCCGCCCGGCCGCTCGAAATCCGGCGCGTGCCGATGGAAATTCAGGACGGCGCATCGAACGGCTATTACCAGTCGGCCACACTCGATGGCAGCCGCCCGGCAATTTACTGGATCAACCTCAAATCGGTGGGTGATTGGCCGAAGTACTCGCTACCCGCGCTGACCTATCACGAAGGCGTGCCAGGACACCACCTGCAGGGCGGCTACGCCCAGACATCCGGCGAATTGCCGATGATCCTGCGCAACAATTTCATCTCAAGCTACGGTGAAGGCTGGGCGCTTTATGCCGAGCAACTGGCTGATGAGCTGGGCGCATACAAGGGCCTCGAACGTGCTGGTTATCTGCAAAGCTTCCTGTTCCGCGCCTCGCGGCTGGTGATCGATACTGGGCTGCATCACAAGCGCTGGACCCGCGAACAGGCGATCGATTACATGGTCGCCACCACCGGCTTCGCCCGCGCCCGCAGCCAGCGTGAGGTTGAGCGCTATTGTACGCTGATCGGGCAGGCCTGCAGCTATAAGATCGGCCACACCGCTTGGATCCGCAACCGGGCTAAGGCGCAAGCCGCACTGGGTGACAAGTTCAGCCTGCAGTGGTTCCATGAAGTCCTGAAGGACGGGGTGATGCCGCTGTCGATGCTGGAGACGCGGATTGACCAGCGGGTGAAAGAGCGGCTGGCGAAGGGGTAAGTTGAGCGGAAGGCAGCGCGTGTGCTTCGACAGGCTCAGCATGAGCGGAGTATGGAATAGGCCCGGATAAGAACCCCGCTCAGCCTGAGCTTGTCGAGCCGAAGGCGACCGGAGGTCAACGCCGCGCGCGGCGCTTTCCGTTAGCCCTCGACCATTTCAGCCAGCTCAAGCCAGCGCTCTTCCGCCGCATCCTTCTCCGCCCGGGCCCGGTCGATTGCCTTGGTCAGCGCGTCAAACTTAGCCGGGTCGCGGGCGTATAGCGCTGGGTCGTGCAGCGCCGCC
>JAYTIS010000123.1:0-3277 GCA_043731725.1 Novosphingobium sp. | reverse complement strand
ACAACATCGAGATAGCGTTCGCGAAAGGCCTTACGAACGGACACTAGTTCACTCCATCATTGCAGCGAGCCCGACGACCGCAGCGGCAAATTCTTCACGAAAGTCTTGAACCACATTGCGGGAGCTACGAACCTGATCGATCAGACCAACCCCCTGACCCACAAAGTATGAAACGAGCTCGCGCGCTTGTTGGTTCCCTCCCAGTACCGCCTTTTCGATTCGCTGGAAACTGGGTTCGGAAACCATGCCCATCAGCGGCATCGGCAAGGCGCCGGGTCCCGCAGTATTGTCCCACGCTTCGTGCCATGCCGTCTTTAGCTGGCGCGCAGGTTTGCCGGTCCGGCTGCGCGAACGCACCGTGTCGCGGCTGCGCGCCGCAATCATCTTGTCGCGGAAGGCTTCGCTTGTTTCGGACTCTGGGGTGGCGAGCCAGACCGAGCCGGTCCATGCTCCTTGCGCCCCGGCGGCCATCATTCCCGCCATCTGTGCCCCGGTCATGATCCCACCGGCAGCAAGCACCGGCTGGTCATAGCCTGCCCCGGCCAGCGCGCGCACGACTTCGGGGATCAGCACCAGCGTCGAAACTTCACCGCAATGCCCGCCCGCTTCGGTGCCCTGCGCCACCACGATATCGACCCCGGCCGCCGCCTGCCGCAACGCATGCTCTTTGGCCCCGACCAGTGCCGCCACGGGCACCCCGCGCGCCTTGCCCTGCGCAATCATTTCGGGTGGAGCGATGCCCAATGCATTGGCAATCAACCGGATCGGATGCCGGAATGCGACTTCCATCTGGGCATAGCCGTTTTCGGGTGTGATCCCAGCGCGCCCGCGCCATGCGACCACTTCTTCTGGCAAGACCGAGATGCCGTATTGACCAAGCAAGTCGGCGGTAAAGGCGCGATGCTCGGACGAAATTGCCTGCGCGCGGCGATCGTTGTCAGCCAGCCCAGCAACCCGCGGGTCGACCGTCTCGGGCACGAGTACATCGACCCCGTATGGGGCGCCGTCGATGTGCGCGTCGATCCAAGCGAGTTCTTCCTCCAGCTGCTCGGGCGTGAAGCGGGTCGCACCCAGCACGCCGAACCCGCCCGCCCTGCTCACCGCCACCACCACATCGCGGCAATGGCTGAAGGCAAACAGCGGAAATTCGCACCCGGTCAGGCGGCACACTTGGTTGTTCATCATCGTCTCCCGGTTTGGGAGTGATCATTGCGTGCGATCGGGGTGTGGGCAAGGAAAGATTAGCCGCGCGCAGAGGCGCAGAGGAAGTAGAGAAAGTGAGGTATTCCGGCTGCGCCGGTTTGATTACTCTCTGCGCCTCTGCGCCTCTGCGCCTCTGCGCGCGTCAGTCTTACCCTTCGTAATGCGCCGTCGTTTTAGCCGCGAGCTCATCAGCGCTGACCCCGGGGGCCAGTTCGATCAGTTTGAACGGGCTATGGTGATCGGGCCGCTGAAACACGGCCAGATCGGTGATTACCATATCGACCACGTTCTTGCCGGTCAGCGGCAGGGTGCAGGCGGGAATGAATTTCGGGCTGCCGTCCTTGGCGCAGTGTTCCATCACTACGATGATCTGCTTGACCCCGGCAACCAGATCCATCGCCCCACCCATGCCCTTGATCATCTTTCCCGGGACCATCCAGTTGGCGATATCGCCATTTTCCGCGACTTCCATCGCACCCAATACGGTCAGATCGATATGCCCGCCGCGGATCATCGCGAAGCTGGCTGCACTATCGAAATAGGCCGAGTGCGGCAGTTCGCTGATCGTCTGTTTGCCGGCGTTGATCAGATCGGCGTCAATCTCGGCCTCGGTGGGGAACGGGCCGATCCCGAGCATGCCGTTCTCACTTTGCAGCGTGACCGTCATCCCCGCCGGGATGTTGTTGGCGACCAAGGTCGGGATGCCGATGCCCAGGTTGACGTAATACCCGTCCTGCAATTCCTGCGCGGCGCGCGCTGCCATCTGGTCGCGGCTCCAACCCTTGGTCAGGCCATCAGGCGTGGTCATAGAACGGGGTCCTTCAACGAGAGGGCGGGCCAAGCCAGAAAGGTTCCGATCGCGAAGCAGGCGGCCAAGATTAGTACAGCGACTGACGACCACAACTTGAACGCATAGCTAAGGTCCGCGCGCCATAGATCAGGCGCCAGAACTCCCAACCCGCGCGCCGTCAGGGCACCTACGATTAAAACCAGTATGGTCCGGCGGAAGGGCAAGGCTGGGACAGCGCCAGCGGCAGAAAATGCATAGATCGCCCAGACGCCGATAATCCCGGCAATGCCGAGCGTGATGACTGCCGGAAACCACGCGCCGCGCGCTGCTGCGCTGGCAAATTCCTCTCCAGCGCCGAGCGCGCGGTACCAATTGGGTCCACCTACGATGCAGGCTAGATGGAGCAAGGCTGCGGCAATGCTGAACGTGCCAGCCGCAAGCAGCCAAGCCTTACCGTCACCCATCAACCGACATCCGTGGAACGTGTGGTGCGAAACTCGATCTGTTTGTCATAGGGCGCCCCGACGATGAGCCGCTGGACATAAATCCCGGGCAAATGGATCGCATCCGGATCGAGGCTGCCCACTGGGACCATCTCTTCCACCTCGACCACGCAGACCTTGCCGCAGGTCGCGGCTGGCTGGTTGAAATTGCGCGCGGTTTTGCGGAACACGACATTGCCGGTTTCATCCGCCTTCCACGCCTTAACCAAGGCCAGATCGGCAAAAATTCCGCGCTCAAGAATATAGTCCTCGCCGCTGAATTCCTTCACCTCCTTGCCCTCGGCCACCAAGGTGCCGACCCCGGTTTTGGTGTAGAACCCGGGAATTCCGGCCCCGCCCGCACGCATCCGTTCGGCCAAAGTGCCTTGCGGGCAAAACTCGACTTCCAGCTCGCCCGCCAGATACTGCCGCTCAAACTCCTTATTTTCGCCCACGTAGCTCGCGATCATCTTCTTGACCTGCCGTGTGCGCAACAACTTGCCGATACCCTCGTTGTCGATCCCGGCATTGTTGCTGGCGAATGTCAGGTCCTTGACGCCAGAATCCCGCACAGCATCGAGCAGCCGTTCGGGAATCCCGCATAGTCCAAACCCCCCGCAGGCGATTAGCAGACCATCGCGCAGAAGCCCGTCGAGCGCGGCCTCGGCAGACGGATAAAGCTTTTGGGCCATGGATTCTCCAATACTGCGAATCACGTGCCGCTACGCGAAGAACAGGCGATCGGCAATTGCAAGCTGCGCTGCTAGGATTGCACAAACTGCAATCGCAGCAGGCATCGATC
>JAYTIS010000122.1:0-5051 GCA_043731725.1 Novosphingobium sp. | reverse complement strand
CGCTGTGGGAAGCGCGCGACAAGGTTCCGGCGGTGGACGCGGCGCGCGGCTATCTCGATGTCAATTGTGCGCATTGCCACAGCCCGCAGGGCGCGGCGTCCAATTCGGGCTTGTATCTCGGCTGGCTTGAGCGCGATCCGATCAAACTGGGACTGGGCAAGCGTCCGGTCGCGGCCGGGCGCGGCTCGGGCAATCTCGACTTCGACATTGTCCCGGGGGATGCCGCACACTCGATCCTATATTACCGCATGGCCAGCCTCGAAGGCGGAATTGCGATGCCCGAACTGGGCCGCGCCAAAGTCGATCCGGCGGGCCTCGCCGCCGTGCAGCGCTGGATTGGGGGCATGAAGCGGTAAAGCGGTTTGGCTGGATCCTGCTGGCTTTCGTCCTGTTGTTGCTGGGTGTTTGCGTTTAACCAAATTCCGGTTACCTGCCGATGCAAGAAGTGGCGCTGCGCAGCAAAGATGATTTGACCGCGTGGCTTGCGGCACATGGAGTGTCCGCCGCGCCGGGTTGACCGGGCCCCTATCTGGACGCACGGCGCTGCCTCCCCTAAGTGCGGCAGCGACAGGGACGTTTCCCCACCAGGAGTAATCCATTTGCGCAAACTTGGCCTGATTGGCGGCATGAGCTGGCTATCGACCCGCAGTTATTACGAGCGCATCAACAAATTGGTTCAGGCCCGGGTCGGGATGCGCAGCTCTGCGCCGCTGCTCATCGAAAGCCTCGATTTCACGACGCTCTCGCGTCTTTCGACGGCCGAAGAATGGCAACGCGCCGCCGGGGTCCTCGCGGACAGCGCCAAACGGCTGGAAAAAGCTGGAGCCACCGCAATCATCATCGGCGCCAATTCGATGCACAAGGTCTATGATCAGGTCGCAGGCGCGGTCAAAGTCCCGGTCATACATATCGCCGATCGTGTTGCCGCGCGGATGGAAACTGATGGGATCAAAAAGGCCGGTCTGATCGGCACGCGCAACGTAATGCTGGAAAGCTTTTACCGCCAAAAGCTCATTGCGCGCGACATCGAACTGCTCCCGCCTGAGATGGCCTTTGTCGAAACACTCGACCGGATTATTTACGATGAATTGCTGCTGGGTAAGGCCAGCCGTCAGGCCGAGCGTGAGCTCAAGACGATCATCACCAATATGGCACAAGACGGTGCCGAAGCAGTGGTGCTGGGCTGCACGGAACTGGAAATGATCGTGCCGGTCACCGCCAACGTCCTGCCGATTTATGATTGCACGCGCATTCATGCCGAGGCCGCGGTCGACTGGATCATGGGCGAAGGGTGAGGGCCAGCGTTTGATCGCCTCTTACGCCAGCGATCCCGCGCACAGCCGAGGGCGGGAGTTTCCACTTGAGGCAGCGTTGGCGCGTGGTCCGCGCAGCGCTTGGCAGCGCGACCGCGACCGGATCGTACACTCGATCGCGTTTCGCCGGTTGCGCCACAAGACGCAAGTGTTCGTCGCGCCCGATGGCGATCATTACCGGGTCCGGCTGACGCACAGCCTGGAGGTGGCACAGATCGGGCGGGTGATCGCGCGCGCGCTGGGGATCGATGAGGATCTGACCGAAGCGCTGTGCCTGGCGCACGATATCGGCCATCCGCCGTTCGGCCATGCTGGTGAAGAGGCGCTCGACAACGCCCTGCTGGGTCGCGGCGGGTTCGATCATAACGCGCATTGCCTGCGGGTGCTGATGCGTCTGGAGAGCCCATATTGCGAACACGATGGGCTGAACCTCAGCTGGGAAGTGCTCGAAGGGCTGGCCAAACACAATGGCCCACTGGGCATGGTGCCGTGGGCCTTGGCTGAACTTGACGCCCAGTATCCCCTGGACCTGACTACTTGGCCCAGTCTGGAGGCACAAGTGGCCGCGCTGGCCGACGATATTGCCTACGACAATCATGATATCGACGACGGGCTGCGCGCGGGCTTCCTCGAGCTCGATCAGCTGCTCAGTCTCGATTTTGTCGCCGATCAGTGGCGCGCGATCGAACGCAAGTGGCCCCGCGCACCGCAGGATCGCCGCTTGCGCGAACTGGTACGCGGGCAAATCGGGCTGATGGTCAACGACGTAATTGGCGAGTCTGCGATGCGGGTTAAGGACTTTGGCGCAGCTGCCGATGTGCGCGGCGCGGGCCGGGCCAGCGTGGCGTTCTCGCACGCCCTGGCCGAACAGGAGCGCCGCCTCAAAGCGTTCCTATACGAAGCGTTGTACCACCACCCGCAGCAGCTGTTGACGGCGGGCCGGGCCCGCGCGGTAACGGCGGAACTCTATGCGGCTTACGCCCAAGATCCGCAGTTAATGGCGCCGGGCTGGGCGGCGCGGGTTCCGTCTGGGGAACCAGGTAGGAGCCGCCACATCGCCGATTACATCGCGGGTATGACCGACCGCTTTGCAATTGCCGCCCACCGAGCGATCTACGGCGAAACGCCGGAAGACTTGCGCAATGTCTAAGCCAACCCGGATCGCATTGGTGGGTGCGTCGGGGCTGATCGGGATGAGCTTGATCAGGCTGGCAGTGGGTCGCAGCGATTTGCGGATTGTCGCGGTCGCCCGGCGCGAGCTGAACCTGCCCCCTGGCGCGCGAATGGAAGTGTTGCTCGCCGATCCGGCCAACTGGGGCGATGCCATCGCGGCGACCAATGCCGATGTACTGGTCTGCGCGCTGGGCACCACTTGGCGCAAGGCGGGCAAGGACGAGGCGGCGTTTCGCAGCGTTGACGAGACCCTGGTGCTCGCTTGCGCCAAGGCGGCCAAGGCGGCGGGAATGCGCCAGATGATCGCGATCTCGTCGGTCGGGGCCGATCCGATGGCGAAGAATTTCTACCTGCGGGTCAAAGGCGAGGTCGAGCAAAAGCTGGGCAAAGTGGGAGTTTCGCGGCTCGACCTGATCCGCCCCGGCCTGCTGCGCGGACACCGCGAGGAACTGCGCCCGGCCGAAAAGTTGGGCATGATCGCCAGTCCGCTGGTCGATCTCGCGCTACACGGAGCCTATGCCAAATACCGCTCGATTAAAGCCGAAGTGGTGGCGCGCGCAATCGTTGGGCTGACGCGTGAAAAGATGGCCGGGCGGTTCGTGTTCGAACACGATGCAATCATGCGCGCGGCGCGCCGGGCTGGGTGAATTCACGCAGCGTTTGGTCCTTCGAGACGTCCACTCAGCCTGCGGCTTCATTTCCTCCTCAGGACGAACGGAGGTGGAAAAAATGAACCCGTTCGTGGTGAGGAGGGACAGAGCTCTTGCGAAGGCCCGTCTCGAACCATTCGCGCTGTTGACTCAATCGTCGCGCCCAGCCATCCCGCCGATGTCGCTGATCGCGCGGGAGAGTTCAGGTGATTCGTCTTTGACGGGTCACCGGACGCCGAAGGAGCAACCGCCCCGGAATCTCTCAGGCCAATGGACCGCGTGGATCGATAGCGATGCTCTGGAAAGAGTTCCTGCTTTTGGGCAGGGGCCGCCGAAGGGGTAACCTGGGACCATCGCCCTGGGGAAAGCTCTCAGGTTTCCGTGACAGAGGGGGCACAGACAAGTTTTGTCCTGTGCGGAGTGCTGTCCTGTGTCCGAAGCTGAAGATTTCACCGATTTCGAAGAACCAGAAGTGCTGACCTTGCCGCTCGATGGCTGGCACCGCGCGCGCGGCGGCCGCATGGTAGAATTTGCCGGCTACCACATGCCAGTCCAGTATGAAGGCATCATCGACGAGCATCTGTGGACCCGCACGCACGCCGGACTGTTCGATGTCAGTCATATGGGTCAGCTCGAACTGTCGGGTGAGGGCCTCGACGCGGCGCTTGAGGCGCTGCTGCCGATCGATTTGAGCACCCTAAAGCTGGGTATGCAGCGTTATTCGCTGCTGCTCGACGAGCACGGCGGTGTGCTCGACGATCTGATGGTCTCGCGCTGGCCGGAAAGCCTCTATATGGTGGTCAACGGCGCCACCAAATGGGACGATATCGCACACCTGCGCGAACATCTGCCCGACGAGATTACACTCAACCACCTCGATGAACGCGCGCTGTTGGCCTTGCAAGGACCGCAGGCTTTTGCGGCGCTCCAGCGGCACGTTTCGGGACAGTATCCGCTCTCCGCGCTGACCTTCATGCGCTTCGGATTGTTCGAACTGGGCGGCGCATCGGTCACGATCAGCCGCTCGGGCTATACCGGCGAGGATGGCTTCGAAATTTCGCTGCCAGGCGAGGCAGCGGAGCGGATAGCCGATCTCCTGTGCAGCGAATCCGAGGTAAAACCGATCGGGCTGGGCGCGCGCGATTCGCTGCGGTTCGAAGCCGGACTGCCACTGTACGGGCATGACCTATCGCCCGAAACGAGCCCGATCGAAGCTGGGCTCAATTTCGCGATTAACAAGCATCGCCGCAGTGACGGCGGGTTTATTGGCGCTGACAGGGTTCTGCACGACTTGGCCGAAGCGCCGCAGCGCAAATGGGTCGGCTTGACGCTCGAAGGGCGCCAAGCTGCCCGCGAAGGTGCCGAAGTTTTTGCAGGAAACGAGCAGGTTGGCACCGTGACCTCAGGTGGCTTCTCGCCCAGCCTCGAGCGTCCAATTGCTCTCGCTTACGTCGCAGTCGGTAATTCCGCGCCCGGCACCACGCTGGAAATCGAAGTGCGAGGCAAGCGGCTGGCCGCTGCTGTCACCGCATTGCCATTTGTCCCCCACCGCTATCACCGCTGAGGAGCTTTCCCATGCCGCTCTATTTCACTCACGACCACGAATGGATCGAGACCGACGGCGCGACTGGCACGGTCGGGATCACTGACTATGCGCAGGGCCAGCTGGGTGACATCACCTTTGTCGAACTTCCTGATGCCGGCAGCGCAGTGAAAAAGGGTGATGCTCCGTGCGTGGTCGATAGCGTCAAGGCTGCCTCGGACGTCTATTCGCCGGTATCGGGCACCGTCACCGAAACCAACGCCGCGCTGGAAGGCGAGCCTGAACTGGTCAACACCCAGCCCGAAAGCGGCGGTTGGCTGTTCCGACTGACGCTGACCGATGCGGGCGAACTGACCGGTCTGATGGACCGCG
>JAYTIS010000121.1:0-5756 GCA_043731725.1 Novosphingobium sp. | reverse complement strand
GGCGGCAAAAGCGCGCGCAAGGCTGCCTCTGCGCAAGGCAAAGCTCGGCAAGTGCGTGCGGCCAAAGCCAGAACTGGCTCGGCGATTGACACGGTTATGGCGATCCAGCCGTTTAATGAGCGCCAGCTGCACCGGCTCTTTCTCGCCATGATCCTCGGCGCGGCAGTGGTGCTGGCGTGGATGATGGCGAGCTTTGCCGGGGTGCCGGCGATGGCGCGCGAACAGATGATGCATTTGGCGCATCAGGCGGGGTTCGAACTGCACAACGTCAACGTGCGCGGGACCAAGCATCTCAACGAGCTCAAGGTTTACCAGATCGCGCTGGCCGACCGCGACCGGGCCATGCCGTTCGTCGATCTGGATGCGGTGCGCGGGCGCTTACTGGCACTGTCTTGGGTCGAAGATGCGCGGGTCTCGCGCCAATTGCCCGATACGTTGGTGATCGACATTGTCGAGCGCAAGCCCGTTGCGGTGTTGGCGAAGCCCGATCGGATGGTGTTGATCGACGCCACCGGACGCGAGCTAGAAATCGTTTCGGAAGACCGTACCAAGGGCAAGTTGGTGCTGTCCGGACCTGGTGCGGGCCAGCAGATAGCGGCGCTTTCGGCCCTGCTCGATGCCGCGCCGGCATTGCGCCCGCAGCTCAAGAGCGCCGAATGGATTGGCAATCGGCGCTGGAATTTCACATTCAAGTCCGGGCAATTGCTCGCCTTACCTGAGGGTAAGGACGAATCAGCCAAGTCGTTGATTACTTTCGCACAGCTCGATGGCCGTAATCGCTTGCTCGGGGGCAAAGCGGTGGCCTTTGACATGCGTGCGGGTGACCGGATCTACATCCGCATGCCCGGGCGCACCGATCCGATCGAGTCCGCTCACACCGTGCCGACCAACGCAATTGCTTCATCTGCTCCGGTTGCCGCTACCCTTGGTACTCCAGTCAAGCCGGTCAAGAAGGACCAACCCTGATGCCTCCCCCTCGGATAGCACGCGTTTTCGGCGCGGTTAACATCGGCTCGTTTCGAATTTCGGCAATGATCGCCGGGCTTACCGACACCGGTGAAATGCTGGTGCTGGGATCGGGACATCGCGCCTCGCAGGGTATCAAGCGCGGCTATGTGACCGATATGGCCGCCGCCACCTTTGCCGTGCGCGATGCGGTTGAGCGCGCCGAAAAGATGGCCAATACCTCGGTTTCGAGCGTGTGGATCGGCACCTCGGGCGCCGGCCTGGCCAGCTCGGTCGCGCAAGTTGAGGTCGACATCGGCGGACGGCGGATCGAGACCGATGATATCGAGCACTTGTTGGTCTCGGCGCGCGACGTGATCCAGCCCGACGGACGGATGGTGCTGCACGCGCAACCAGCGCATTACACGCTCGATGGCGCCGATGGCGTCGCCGATCCCAAAGGGCTTCATGCCGAGCGGCTGGGGGTCGATATTCACGTGATGCTGGCTGACGGCGCACCGATCCGCAACATTACCGAGGCGGTACAAAACGCGCATCTCGACGTTGAAGCCGTGGTCGGCTCGCCGATCGCTGCGGGGTACGCCTGCCTCTCGGCCGAAGAGCGCGAACTGGGGGTGGCCTTGGTTGAATTTGGCGGCGAGGTGACCAATGTCTCGGTTTATGCTGCGGGCATGTTGCTGGGGCTGGCAACAATTCCGTTGGGTTCGGGCGATATTACCGATGCCATTGCCTCGGCGTTCGGGATCCGGCGGTTCCAGGCCGAGCGGCTCAAATGCGTGCACGGATCGGCCATTGCTAGCCCGTCGGACCACCGCGAGATGATCCCGGTCAACGCCCCGGGCGAAGAAAGCACCGGCCCCGCCGCGCGTCATGCCGATGACAAAAACCGCGTGCCCCGCGCCGAACTGGTTTCGGTCATCACCACGCAGCTCGCGGCCTGGACCGAGGACGTGGGCAAGGCGCTTAAAGGCTTAGGCTTCAGCGGGCAGCGCGGCCAGCTGGTCGTGATAACCGGTGGCGGGGCTGAACTGGCCGGGCTGGCCGACTATATACAGTCGGCCCTTGGCAAGCCGGTGCGAACCGGGCGGCCGCAGCATTTGAAGGGACTAGCTGAAGCGCATGCAACCCCCGGTTTCACCACATTGGCGGGTCTGGTGCTTTATGCCGCAGCCGATCCAGTCGACATTCGCGCGGTCGGCCCCAGCTATCAGCCGATCATCCGTTATAGCGGCCTGCGGCTGGTCAACCGGCTCTACCATGCCGTGCGAGAGTATTTTTAAGATGAACCGAGGTAAGTTCTTGTCCTTAGCCCCGGATGAGTGACTGTGGACAAAGGCTTTGGCGGCTTTGATTCGCCGATTCTATCAGTGCAAGAACCGTGTTAACTGTAACTACCGCATCCGCCGCGCAGGCCAGGAGATCGTGAATGAGCATCAATATCGGAGCCCCCGCTGTTGAAGAGCTGCGTCCCCGCATCACGGTGATCGGGGTGGGCGGAGCCGGCGGCAACGCCATCGCCAACATGATCACCGCCGGGATCGAGGGCGTCGACTTCGTAGTGGCCAACACCGATGCGCAGGCGCTCAACAATTCGATCGCCGAGCACCGCATCCAACTTGGCTCCGATATCACCCAAGGGCTGGGCGCCGGCTCCCGTCCTGAAGTGGGCCGAGCGGCAGCCGAAGAGAGTATGGCCGAGATAGAGCGCGCGCTCGACGGGGTGCACATGTGCTTTATCGCGGCCGGCATGGGCGGCGGCACCGGTACCGGTGCTGCGCCGGTGGTGGCTAAGCTTGCGCGCGAAAAAGGTGTGCTCACCGTGGGCGTGGTGACCAAGCCGTTCCTGTTCGAAGGAACCCGCCGGATGCGCGCCGCCGACGCCGGGATCGAGGAACTGCAAAAGCATGTCGATACCCTGATTGTCATCCCCAACCAGAACCTGTTCCTGGTCGCCAAGGCTGAAACCACGTTCAAGGAAGCGTTCCAGATGGCGGATGAGGTGCTCCAGCAAGGGGTGCGCTCGATCACCGATCTGATGGTCATGCCCGGGCTGATCAACCTCGATTTTGCCGACGTGCGTTCGGTCATGGCTGAAATGGGCAAGGCGATGATGGGCACCGGCGAAGGTTCGGGCGAAAACCGCGCGCTTGAAGCGGCCGAGAAGGCGATTGCCAATCCGCTGCTCGACGGGGTTTCGATGCAAGGGGCCAAGGGGGTGATTATCTCGATCATCGGCGGCGAAGACATGAAGCTGCTCGAAGTCGATGAGGCGGCAAACCACATTCGCGAACTGGTCGATCCCAATGCCAACATCATTTGGGGCAGCGCGTTCAATCCTGATTTGCAGGGCAAGATCCGCGTCTCGGTGGTCGCCACCGGGATTGAGCAAACCGCCTCAATGGCCGAGGAAGCCGCGCGCCCGTTCAATATGGGCAGTTCGCGCGGGCCGGCCCGTCCGGCGATGACCATCCCGGCGGCAGAACCACTGTTCCAACGCGAACAGGCAGAAGAGCCTGTCGATGCAGCCGAGCCCGGGTCCGCTGAGGGGGAGCTGCAACCCGCTATCTCGAAAATTGCCGATGACGATTGGGATATGCCCGAGCTGACAAGTGGTGACGCGACTGCGGCCGAACCGCTCGAGCTCGAGCTTGAGGCTGACAACGGGTCCGAAGCGCCTGATAATTCAGAAGCGGGAACTGGCTACAACTCGGGTGAGGACGACGAACTGCTGCTCGATGCGTCGCGTCTGGCCGATGAGGACGGCGCTGTCGCTGGTAGCGGGATGATGCCGGGCCGGCGCCGCGGATTGATCTCAAGCGATGACGATACCATCGGCGAAAATGGCGGCGAAGGTGGTGTTGAGGGAGGTGATGGACCGACTGCCGCATCATCCGGTTTCGCCTCAGCTGGCGCCGATGATGGTCCCGCTTCGCCGCGGGCGCCCGCGCCGAAAGTCGGCACCGGGGCCACCTTGTTCGAGCGCATGGCCAATCTGTCTCGCGGAGGGCGCACAGCGAGCGACGACGAAGACGAGGATGATGACGGCCCCTCAATTTCCATTCCGCGCTTCCTCGGACGCCAGAATAACCAGTAAATCGGCTTCGGCGGCCAGCGCGGGGCCGTAATTAGGATGCGGTTCAGCTAAGGCAATGCAAACGTCCAGCGGCTGCTTGCCTGCGGTCGGCAAAAGGTACACCGCACCGCCCATGTTAAAACTTGTCGTTCGCTGTTCCGGTTCCGCCGCGCTGCTCGGCAGCGCCGCATTAGGCTGGGCAGTGATTGGTGCGGTGGTAATGCCGCAACCGGTTTACGCCGAAACCGTCGTCCAGCCGCAAGCGGTCAAATCGGCGGGGATGAAATTGAATGATGCGCTGGGCCAACTGGCGCGCAATCCGCAGGACCTTGAAGCCTTGATTGCGGCCGGACGGGCATCGCTCGAACTGGGCGATGTCGCAGCAGCAATCGGTTTTTTCCAGCGCGCCGACATGCTTTGGCCGGGCAGTGCGCGGATCAAAAGTGGGCTGGCTGGGGCCTATGCGCTTGGAGCTGATCCGATCACCGCAATTGGAATGTTCGGCGATGCCGAAAAGCTGGGCCCGATTGATGCCGAGCGACTCGCTGATCGCGGATTGGCGTACGATCTGGTGGGCGACAACCAGACCGCACAGGCATACTACCGGCAATCGCTGACCCTTTCCCCCAACGATGAAACGCAGCGCCGGATGGCGCTCAGCCAGGCGATTTCGGGTAACCGTCGGGCGATGGAGAGTGCGCTCAACCCGCTGCTGCAACGGCAGGACAAGGCCGCGTGGCGAACCCGCGCCTTTGCGCTGGCGATTCTGGGTGAAGCGGGCGAGGCAGAAAGCATTGTCCACCAGACCATGCCCGAAGACATGGCCAACTCGATGACCGCGTACCTGCGCTATATGCCTCGACTGACCCCGGCCCAACAGGCGGCCGCGGCCAACCTTGGCCAGTTTCCACGCGCGGCGGAGATTGGGCATGACGATCCGCGCTTCGCCCGCTACGCCCGGCCCCGTGCTATTCTAGCTATAGTCACGCCGGTTCCGGCGCCGGGCAAGAACGACGGCAAGGGCAAGTCTAAGCCCAAGGACAAGGACAAGGACAAGCCCAAGAAAGGCGACAAAGACCAGCAATTGGTCGTTGCTTTGCCGCCGCCGCTGCCGGTGCCAAATCCGCAGGTCAGCCGCGAGGTTGATGGTAGGCCGGTGCAACCTGTGCAATCGGCTAAATCGACATTGGCACCGCCTGCACCAGCCCCGGTTCCGCGTCCCGCAGCGGTTTCAGCGTCAGTTGCTCGGCCCGTGCCCGCGCCCAAACCCAGCCTGGCGACGATTGATCCGGCCCTGACCAGGACAGCCGAGACCTTTGACCTGCGTTCCCGGTCAAAGCCGATTGCCCAGCCAGCGGCAAAACTTGCAACCAAATCGGCCGTGGGCGAATCAATCGATGAAGCTTTTGCTGACTTCACTCCACCTAGCCGCGAGGTTGAACCGCAAGCGGGTGCGGTCGATCTGCGTCGGTTGAGCCGAACCGCCAAACCCGCCGCAAAGCCACTAGTCGCCAAAGCGCCCGACAAGGCGAAACCGGGTGACAAGACCAAACAGGGCGACAAGTCCAAGGCTAACGACAAGAGCAAAGATAAGGACAAAGACAAAGATAAGGACAAAGACAAAGATAAGGACAAAGACAAGGCTAAAGACAAGGCTAAAGATGGCAAACTTTCGCAGCCTAGCCGGGTGTGGGTGCAAGTTGCTACGGGCCGCGAC
>JAYTIS010000120.1:0-6020 GCA_043731725.1 Novosphingobium sp. | reverse complement strand
TACCAGCTTGGTATATAGCCCGACCGAGGCGTTGTTGACGAACACCTGATCGCCGACTTGCGCCAGATCGATCGCCTGGGTCTGCCCGCTCACCGCGATCTCGGCGGCCTCGCCCAGATCGGCGGGGATACCCAGATCGACCGATAAATGATTGAGCGTGCCCAGCGGCAGCACCGCCATCACCTGCCCGCTTTTGCTTAGCAACCCAGCCGCGCTGCCTTGCGTCCCGTCGCCTCCGCCGATTGCAATCACTTCGGCAGAGCGCAGATCGGCAATGGTCTGCGCGATGGCTTTGCCTTCAACCAGCTGTGGTTCAACCGGCGCGCCGTGCGCGGCAAACGCTTCGGCCAGTTTATCGCGCAGTCCGGCCCCTTCGCGCGATGCCCGTCCGCCCGAGGCATTGACCACGACTGCCAATTTACCAGTTTGCGCCAAGCTTAACTCCGCGCCGAGACGATCCAGGCAGCTGCCGGGAAAGCCACCAAGTTGCCGCTGCGATGCTGGGCCACCCATTCACGGACCCAGCCTTCGGCCCGTTCACGATCAGCCCCGGCCAGCGCGCGCAGCGCCGGCGCAGCGGGTCCGATACTGCGAAACAGCTGCATGGCGTCCTCAACCGGATCCTCGCCGGCACCGGCAATATAGGCAAAATCCACTGCCTGAAGCGCCACGTCCTGCCATCCCGCATGTTCGAGAATGCCGCGCACGTAGGCTTCATCGGCAAAGGCAAACGGCCCCGGCGCGCTCCCCTCGCCGAGCGCCGGCAATTCGAGCAGGCTGGCCAGATCAGAAGCCCACGGATTGAGCTTCGCGCTACGGAAACACGAAAATATCAGGCGGGCGCGCGGCGCTGCCAATTTATGCAGATTGGCAAAGGCCATCACCGGCGCATCGAAGAACATTACCCCGTGGCGAGAAACCAACAAGTCAGGCGCGAAGTTCAACGGCTTCCACTGCGACGCGTCGGCTTCGACGAAATTCACATTACTCAGCATGTCACCGCGCTCACGCGCGGCCGCCACCAGTTCGGCTGACACATCGACGCCGATCACTTGGGTTTGCGGATTGCTGCGCGCGATCGCCAGCGAAAGCTCGCCCGCCCCGCAGCCAATGTCGAGTATTCCTGGCCCCTCGCAGCCTCCCACCATTGCGAGCAACCGCTCGGTCAGCCCGGAAAATGCCCGGTCGGTTAGCCGGTAATTTTGGGCCCAGCTGCGCCCAACCGCGTCGCGCCATTCGGTTCCTGTCGTCATCACGCAAAGCTATGCGCTGCCCCGCTGCGGCACAAGCCTCAAATCCAACGCAATATTATCTTGCGACTCACCGTCAACAGGCCGACCATCGGGCTAATTCTTGCGCGACCGAGTGCAAGCAATAGCACCCGGAGCCCCTTCACACGAGCGGAGGCCGAAGATGGTGACCAAACAACAAGGTTCAGCCAGCGGCAGTGCCGCCACCCGTGCGGTCGCCCTGGTGGGGCCGGCCGGCACGGGCAAGACCAGCCTCGCCGAAGCGCTGCTATTCGCCAGTGGCAGCATCAACCGCCAGGGCTGTGTTGAGGCCGGGAACACTGTCGGTGATTCCAGTGCCGAAGCCCGCGCTCGCGGTGGCTCGACCGAACTCAACCTGCTGCATTTCGACTATCTGGGGGACCACTTCGCACTGATCGACGTGCCGGGCGGGGCAGGATTTGCCGCCGATGGCCTCGCCGCGTTGCAATCCGTCGACCTCGCCGTGGTCGTTATCGACCCCGCCCCCGAACGCGCCGGGCTGGCTGAACCAATCCTTCGGCAGCTAGACGAACTGGGTATCCCACACGCGATTTTCGTGAACAAGATCGAGCAAGCGCGCGCCGGGGCAATTCGTGAACTGATCGCCGAATTACAACCGCTCAGCCGCGAGCCGTTGGCGCTGCGGCAAATCCCAATCCGCGCCGTGACCGAGCAAGGTGCCGAGCAAGTCACCGGTTACGTCGATCTCGCGCTCGAACGCGCGTACCGTTACCGCCCCGGCAAGCAGAGCGAGCGGGTCGAAATGCCCGGCGAAGTGCTTGAGCGAGAGCAAGCCGAGCGCACCCACTTGCTCGAAACGCTGGCCGATTTTGACGATGCACTGCTCGAGGCTCTGTTGCTGGATAAGGCGCCGGAACAGGCCATGGTAATGGCCGATCTGGCCGCCGATACCGCGTATAATCAGGTCGTGCCAGTGATACTGGGGTCAGCGCTGGCCGACGGCGGGGTGCACCGCTTGCTCAAATTGCTGCGTCACGAAGTGCCAGCTCCCGCTGCCGCCGCCGCGAGGATAGGGGTGGCCGGAGGCGGGGCGCTGCATGTGTTCAAAATTGCCAATGGCGGGGCGATGGGGCGGCTGGCGTTAGGCCGGGTGCTGGGTGACAGCCTAGGCGAAGGCGACGAACTGATCGGCAATTTGGGCAGCGAGCGTACCGGCTCGCTGTTCTTCGTCCAAGGTGACAAAACCGCCAAGCAGAACGCTGCGCGCGATGGGGACGTAGTCGCGGTGGCCAAGATCGACAGTGCGGCCCCCGGCATGGTGCTGGGGCGCAAGGGGACCAGCCTGAGCGAAACCGGATTAATCGTATATCCACCGCGCAATGCTGCGCTGGCGATCACTACTCGCGACCGCAAGGACGACGTCAAGCTGTCCACCGCTCTGCACCGGTTGTGCGAAGAAGACCCGGCGCTGGAATGGACCCAGGACGACACAAGCCACGAAACGGTCCTGCGCGGGATCAACGAAGATCATCTCGGAGTGGTGCTGGCCAGGCTGCAGCGGCGCTACGGTGTGGCGGTGGAAACCCGGGCCCCGGGTATCGGGTATCGCGAATCTATTCGCAAGCCGGTCAGCCAGCGCGGGCGGCATAAGAAGCAATCGGGCGGGCACGGCCAGTACGGTGACTGCGTGATCGAACTGCGCCCCCTGGCCCGCGGCGCAGTCTTCGGCTTCGAAGACAAGATAACTGGCGGAGCGATCCCCAAACAATATATTCCGGCGGTCGAGGCCGGGGTGCGCGAGGCGATGGCGCGTGGGCCGCTGGGCTTCCCGGTTGAAGATGTGGCGGTGACGCTGGTCGATGGTTCGTTCCACGCGGTCGACAGCTCTGAACTGGCGTTCCGCATTGCGGGGCGCACCGCGATGAGCGAGGGGCTCACGCAGGCCGCACCATATCTGCTCGAGCCGGTTGCGCGGGTCAGTGTGAATACTCCGGCCGGTACTGGCTCAAAGGCTGGATCAGTCTTGTCAGCGCGGCGCGGCCAGATCCTTGGGCTGGCACCGCACCCCGATTGGGCGCGGTGGGACCGAGTCGAGGCGCTGTTGCCCGAGAGCGAACTGCATGGGCTCGACGCCGAACTGCGCTCGCTCAGCCAAGGACTGGCGAGCTTCACCGCTGCGTTCGATCACCTCGCCGAACTCGGCGGCAAGCACGCCGATGAGGTGATCAAGGCGCGCGCGGCGGAGGCTCAAAACCCGAAGTAAGCGCCGCCTTTTTCGCGCGCAACCTGCCAGGTCGGGAGCGCGTGGATCGCGGCGACGAACTTGGCCAGTTTGGGGTATGCATCGGCCTGCCCTTGCATCACGGCAATTTCGGCCGGGAAGCTGAGCATCATGTCCGCGCCGGTCCAGTCATCGCCCACAAAGTGGCCCGAGGGGCGCAGCTCGCTCTCAAGGTAGGCAAATTGGCTCGCCAGCTGTTCATTAATCCGCGGTTGCAGCGGCGCAGCGGCATCGCCGAGCCGTGAGGTATACATCTGGAGCAGGACCGGGGTCATTGCCGAACCTTCGGCGAAGTGCATCCATTGCAAGTGCCGCAAGGCCGCGGGCGTACCCGATGCGGGCTGGAACCGGCCCTCACCGTACTTGTCGAGCAGGTACTGGATGATCGCACCCGATTCCTCGATCACGGTGCCATCGTCTTCTAGCAGCGGCGACTTGCCGAGCGGATGAACTGCCTTCAATTCGGGCGGAGCCAGGTTGGTCACCGCGTCGCGCTGGTAGTGGTTGATTTCATAGGGCAAGCCCAGCTCCTCGAGTGCCCAGAGCACGCGTTGCGAACGGCTGTTGTTAAGGTGGTGGACGATGAGCGACATGGCAGGCTCCTGAAGTGACGGGTTCGCGGACCGGCTTAGCAGCCGGGCCACGTTGCGCCAGCCCTAGCGCATTTACTGAATGGTGATCAAATCGCGGTTCCAGACTGCCGCACTGGATAAATTGCAGCGCGCGGCGGCGATGCTGACTTGGACCGTGCCGCCTTCACGGTTGAACCGAAAGGGTAGGTAGTAGCGCATCAGCCCACCGCTGTTATCGGCGAAGATGGTAATGGCGATTCGCTTCATGTCGCCGTTGGTGAGGACAAAGCGCAAGGCCTCGCCCGGGATCAAACCCCGGGCACGCAGTTGCATGGCATGACCAGCGCTGGCAATCGTCAGTTCGCACTCACCGGCGCGGTCTCTCGCCAGCAGCGGCCAGCTATCGCCGATCGAAGTTCGATCCGCGCTGGCGGAAGCGGCGAGCGACATGAAGGTGAGCGCAGCAGCCAGGCGGGTGATGATGCGGGTCATCGTGTGAGGTCCTTATCCGGTGTAAACCTGACCTAGACCTGCTGGCCGATAGTGCAATCATCGCCCACGAACCAGTTGCCCCAACCTGGGACTGCCAGGTTGCGGACATCCAAAACCCCCGCACCGGCGACCCGGCGCGAGGGCTTTGGAAACGAGTTTCTGGGTTCAGCTGCCAGTCGGCGCCGGGCTAGATATTGGAGCCGGCAGGCCAGCAGCATCGGGACCGATCGACTTGGCAACATCGACCCGCACCTTGTTGTTGTGTTCGTCGACCGTCCCGGCGTCCTTGCCTTTTTTGTTGATCAGGACTTCTTGTCCGGGCTGGCCATTTGCCGCCAAGCGGACGTTAAGTGGGTTGGGTGTCAGCTTGTTCGAAGCCCCGTTCGAGCTGTCGACCACAGCGCCGATAATCCCGCCAGCGAGCAGATTGCCGAAGGTTGCGCCACCCATCTTGCTCTGGACCAGCACATAAACCGGGCGGAAGCCAGCAAGTGTGAAATCAGCTCGGAAATCGTGCCGGCGTGGCAGCTCCATCTTGCACGGCGTGACACACGTTGCCCCGTTCGACAGCTTGACGGTTGCCCCCTGAGGATCGCTTCCCAGTTCAAAGGTCTGGTTTGCCCCGTGCATCACGGTGGCACAACCTGATAGTCCCATTGACCCCGCTGCAACAAAAATCGCGTATTTATACTTCATCATTTGCCCCTCCCTGATTTGGCTAATCGAGGATGTAGGTAATTCTATATTTATTCAAGCTAGGAATTTGAACCTTTCCGGATGTTATTATTGGTCCGGTTTGTGAAACCGGCGCGGTATCAATACTGATACCGCGCCGGTTCTGTTTTTCGGAGGGCGCCCCTTGGGCGTCGGGGGACAGGGGGCGCCCTCCTTTCAACCCCGGCCACAGCGAGCGGGCAGCTCACCGCAGCCGGAAGCTCTCAGGGATCAGTCGTCCTGGTCTGCGTCCGGACCAGCCATCATCTCCCCGGACAGACCATCGGTGTGGCTACGGATCGCAGCCTCCAGCCGGTCAGAAATTTCGGGATTATCCTTCAGGTATTGCTTGGAGTTTTCACGCCCCTGACCGATCCGGATGCTGTCATAGCTGAACCATGCCCCGGATTTTTCGACGATCCCGGCCTTGACCCCCAGATCGAGGATTTCACCGAGCTTGGAGATGCCTTGACCGTACATGATATCGAATTCGACCTGCTTGAACGGCGGTGCGACCTTGTTTTTGACGACTTTGACCCGGGTGGTGTTGCCGACGATCTCGTCGCGATCCTTGATCTGGCCGATGCGGCGGATGTCGAGCCGGACCGAGGCGTAGAACTTGAGCGCATTGCCGCCAGTGGTGGTTTCCGGATTGCCGTACATTACCCCGATTTTCATCCGCAGCTGGTTGATGAAGATCACCATGCAGCGCGAACGGCTGATCGAACC
>JAYTIS010000119.1:0-3387 GCA_043731725.1 Novosphingobium sp. | reverse complement strand
GCGACGATCTGCCCGGCCCCGGCGATCTTGGCGGCGTTGATCGTGGCCAGGCCAACCCCGCCGCAGCCGACCACCGCCACCGTCTCTCCGGGCGTGAGTTTGCAGGCGTTAAAGATCGCGCCGGCCCCGGTGGTCACTGCGCAGCCGATCACTGCGGCCCGGTCAAGCGGCATATCGGGATTGATCGCGACGCAGGCATGTTCGTGGACCAGCATCATTTCGGCAAAGGCCGAGAGGTTAAGCATCTGTGCCACCGGGCTGCCGTCGCTGGTGCGGGTCAATCGCGGTTCGGCTCCTGGCGCGCGGCGGGTTTCGGCACCCAGGCACAGCGCCATCCGCCCGCTAACGCAGAACTCACAATGCCCGCAGAACGCCGACAGGCACGTCACCACCGCATCGCCGACCTTGACCGTGCGCACTTCGCTGCCGACTACCTCGACGATCCCAGCGGCTTCGTGGCCGGGCACGGCCGGCATGACGTGCGGGTAAGTCCCTTCGATAAAGTGCAGGTCGGAATGGCATAGCCCGCAGGCGGCAGTGCGAATTAGCACCTCATGCGGACCGGGCTTGCTGATCGTCAGCTGCTCGATTTCAAGCGGCTGCTGGGCCTGGACGAGGACGGCGGCTTTCATCATAGTATTCTTTCGCTAAGCCCCCTCCCCCAAGCGGGAGGGGGTAAGTGGTTTAGCGCGATGCGCCCACATCGCCCGAGCTGATCTCGCCAGACTTAGGCGCATTGGGCGAATGCCGTGCGAACTCGATCCGAGCAATGGCGCGGCTGTGCACTTCATCGGGACCATCGGCGATCCGCAACGTGCGTTGATGGGCATAGGCTTTGGCCAAACCAAAGTCTTCGGATACCCCGCCGGCACCGTGCGCTTGGATTGCATCATCAATAATCCGCAGCGCCATGTTCGGCGCCTGGACCTTGATCATCGCGATTTCGCCGGCCGCGGCCTTGTTGCCGACCTTGTCCATCATGTCGGCGGCTTTAAGGCACAGCAACCGGGTCATCTCGATATCGATCCGGGCGCGGGCCACGCGTTCGTGCCACACAGTCTGATCGGAAATGGGCTTGCCAAAAGCAACCCGCGATTGCAACCGCCGGGCCATCTTGGCCAGTGCTTCTTCGGCCACCCCGATCGTGCGCATGCAGTGGTGAATACGGCCCGGCCCGAGCCGCCCTTGTGCGATCTCAAACCCGCGGCCTTCGCCCAGCAGCATGTTGCTGGCCGGGATCCGGACATCGGTGAGCTTGATTTCCATGTGCCCGTGCGGCGCATCGTCATAGCCGAACACCGGTAGGTGGCGGACGATCTCGACCCCGGGAGCGTCGAGTTCCATCAGCACCATCGATTGCTGGGCGTGGCGTGTGGCCTCGAAATCGGTCTTGCCCATCACGATCGCGATCTTGCAGCGCGGATCGCCGGCGCCAGACGACCACCACTTGGTGCCGTTGATCACATATTCATCGCCTTCGCGCTTGATCGAGCATTCGACGTTGGTCGCATCGGACGAGGCGACATTCGGCTCGGTCATCAGAAACGCCGAGCGGATTTCACCGTTCATCAACGGCGCGAGCCAGCGCTCTTTTTGTTCGCGCGTGCCATAACGGTGGAACACTTCCATGTTGCCGGTATCGGGCGCAGAGCAGTTGAACGCTTCGCTCGAAAAGCCAACCCGGCCCATTTCCTCGGCGCACAATGCGTATTCAAGGTTGGTCAGGCCAGGGCCATCAAATTCAAACGTATCGTCCAAATGCGCGCGCCCAGCCTGCGGCGGCATGAACAGATTCCAGATGCCCTGCGCCTTGGCGCGGGCTTTTTCTTCTTCGACTACCGGTATCACTTTCCACCGCGGACCCTCGGCGTCCTGTTCCTTGTAATCGCCCATGCGGGGACGCACGTGATTTTCGATGAACTGGCGGACGCGGTCGCGCCAATAAACCTGCCGTTCGGTGGGTTCGAAATCCATGGGGGGTGGTCCTTCCCTGATACTGTCGAGTCTCAATCGGTTCCCTGCCACGAGCCAGTGCCTGCGCCAAGGGGTGAATTAACCGGGCGGTTAAGGGTGCATGCCTCCAGCATCGCGATCGGCCCGCGCGGCAGCATCGAGCGCTGCCAGCCGCGCCTCATGGCCGGCCCGCGTAATTGGGAACCGGCGCAGGATCAGCGCGACGGTAATCCCGAGCAGCGCAACCATTCCGGCGTAGCTGAGCGCCAGGCGATCGACCACCGCTGCGTCGACTGCGCCGGGCTTCGCGCCTTGGGGCATTCCGGCAAAACTCAGTAATAATCCGGTGGTGAAGATGCCGAGGCCGGTCGAACACTTGGAAGCAAAAAACGCGCCTGCCGCAAATGTACCCTCGGATCGGCGGCCGGTTTGTTCCTCGGCGACCTCGACCACGTCGGCGACCATCGACCAGATCGAAATCGAGCTAATGACGCTCGCCATGTTCGACACGAAGGAGAAGGCAAACAAGCACCCGGTCGCGGTATTGCTGCCATCGACCGGCCATATCCCGAAGTGGCGCAGCAGCAGCGGCGCGATCCAGAAGACCGTCCCAACCAGGGCGCTGACCACCGCGGTGTCGCGCTTGCCCCAGCGCAAATGCAGCGGCCCGACCAGAAAAAAGCTGCCGATCACGCTGGCGAACAGGACAAACGGGTACAGGCGAAACGCGCCCGGGCTGAATTGCCAGACGAACAAATAGAGATAGTTCGAGATCGAAAAGGTGATGCCGGTGCTGGTCACTGCAGCAGCGATAGCCAACAGAACCACGACGAAGGCGGGCTGGCGAAAGCAAGAAAAAATCTCGGCCGCAGAGCCGCGCAGGGTGGTTTTGGCAGGAACCATGGCTGGAAAATGTGCAATGGTGGAGTGCTGGCCGAGCGCGGAAATTAAAACCGAGCCAAGCATCAGGACGGCACCGGCAATGCCGAATGCGCGGTAGCCTTCGCGCGCCAGCATGCTGCCGGGCAGAAACACGCCATAAGCGAGCAACAACATCAGCAGCCCGCCGCCCCAGGCGAACAGATAGCGAAAGCGCAGGATGCGGGTGCGCTGATCGTAATCGCGGGTGATTTCTGCCACAAGAGCCGACGAGGGCACCTCGCAGGCGCCCACCGCAGCTCGGACGCAGATCGCCGTGAGCAGCAAATAGCCAAAGCTTGGCGCGCCAACCGGCGACCACAGGAATACCCACGCGATCGCCAGCGGAATCGGTGCCAGGTAAAGCCACGGTAACCGGCGGCCCCAGCGCGTGTAAGTCCGGTCGCTCAAGTGTCCGAACACCGGATCGATTAAACCGTCGAATACCAGCGCGATCAACAACGCGAGGCTGACCAGACGCGCGTCCATCCCCAGTACCTGGTTGTAGAAGATCAG
>JAYTIS010000118.1:0-1768 GCA_043731725.1 Novosphingobium sp. | reverse complement strand
CGCAGCGTGTTATCGCGATTAAGGTAAGCGCGGCGCACCCCTTCATCGACCACTTCCTGCAACGATCGCGCCGATTCCAGTCGGCAGTCTTGGCCCCATGCGATCAGCACGTTGACGATCCCGGTATCCTGGCAGATCGGCCGGTGCCCTTCGGCGCACATCCGGCTGTTGGTTAAGATTTGGGCGATCGCATCCTTCGCCGCCGGGCCCTGCTCGGCCAGATAGGCCGCGCCCAGCGCACGGATGTAATCCATCGGGTGATAGTAGCTGATGAATTGCAGCGCATCGGCAACGCTCTCAATCAGGTCAGCCTCGCGGATTGTCACCATTTCAGCCATGGTCCAGTTCCTTGTGCAACATGCCTTTGCGCTCCCCATAGGCGCAGCTTTGCCCGCCCGTCAAAGCGCTTGGCGCGGCCAGAGCCATCGCTTATGAGGCAAGCGATTGCAGAGCTGTTTTAGTTGTGTAATACAGTACGCGAGAAAGGCCGCTGCGATGACTGCTAACACTGCCGCTGATACTTCTGTCGCGCGGCGCGCGATGATCGACAGTCAGCTGCGCGTCAGCGGGGTCAATAACGAACGCGTGCTGGCGGCAATCAACACAGTGGCCCGCGAAGACCATATTCCTGCTGCGGCGCGGGGCCATGCCTATATCGATCGGGCGATTGCCCTGGGCAACGGTCAAGCACTGCCCGCCCCGTTGGTGCAAGGCCTGATGCTGAGCGAAGCTCTGCCCGCCGCCGGGGATCGCGTGCTCGTTGTCAGCGGCGGCAGCACGTATCTGGGCGCACTGGTCGAAGCTATGGGGGCGTTAGTCGATAGCATCGATGCTGCCGACGCTGGTGTGGTTAAGCGTGGCATGCAGCCCTACGACGTGCTGCTGATCGACGGAGCCATCGAACAGCTGCCAGCCGAGCTGTCCGCCGCTGTAGTGGAAGGCGGACGGGTCGTAACCGGGCTGGTGCTGCGCGGGGTGACCCGTCTGGCAAGCGGCCGAAAGCTGGGCGGCGAGGTGCAACTGCTCCCGCTGGCCGAAGTGGGAATACCGGTTCTAGGCCAGTTCGCCCGTACCAAAATCTGGAGTTTCTAAGCATATGGTCAAGCTAAGGGTTTCGCGTCTGGCGCGCGGCATGCTGTTGGCGGGCGCGGCCTCGCTGGTCGCGGGGCCGGCACTGGCCGACGAACTGCGCGACGCGCTGGCGATGGCATATGCGTCCAACCCGACGCTGCAGGCCGCCCGCGCGCAGCAACGCGCAGTTGATGAAAATGTCCCAATTGCACGCGCGGCCGGGCTGCCTTCGCTGTCAGGTACCGCGATCTATTCCGAATTCCTCAAGACCAGTTCAAACTCGTTCACATCGCCCAGCCGGGCGTTCGATGCGCAAACCCAATTGGGCGTACCGATCTACACCGGTGGGGCGGTTAAAAATTCGGTTCGCGCGGCTGAAACGCGGGTGCGTGCTGGGCAGTCTGACTTGCGCGGGGTGGAAAGCGGCCTGTTTGCTCAGGTTGTGGCAGCTTACATGGACGTGATCTTGGCGCAAGAAGTGGTCAAGCTGAACCGCGCCAATGTCCAGCGGCTCGACGTCAATCTGCAAGCCAGCAAGGACCGCTTTGAGATCGGCGATCTGACCCGCACCGACGTGGCACAATCGCAATCGCGGCTGTCACTCGCCCGCGGACAAGTCCGCAGCAGCGAAGCTAATCTAATTACCGCGCGCGAGCGCTATATCCAGGTGGTCGGCAAGGCTCCGGTAGACTTGCAA
>JAYTIS010000117.1:0-2931 GCA_043731725.1 Novosphingobium sp. | reverse complement strand
GATCGCATCGGGCAGCGGAAAATACTGCATCGCCGGGGCAATCCGCGCGCTGGCATAGGCGCCGAGCGCGCCGAAGGTCACCGCGCGCTGGCCCACTTTGAGGTTAGTAACGCCTTCACCCACCGCCTCGACCACTCCGGCGGCTTCCATGCCCAGCCCGGTGGGCATCGCCGCGGGATAGAGCCCGGTGCGAAAATAAGTGTCGATGTAGTTGAGCCCGACCGCCTCGTGCCGGATCAGGATCTCGCCCGGGCCGGGGGCGGGGAGGTCGACCTCTTTCCACTGGATCACTTCTGGGCCGCCGGTCGTCTCGATGAAAGCTTGGGTCGCGCGCATGGAATGCTCCTCTTTTCCCCAGTCTACCTCTTTGCCCGCGCAACAAAAGTGCTAGCCTGCGAAAAATTCAAACGGGGTTCTTCGATGCGCAAACTGCTTGTCCTGTCGCTTCTCGCCGCGGCCGCGCCGCTTCTCGCCCAGGCGCCGGCGCCGATCGATCCGATGATGAACGACAAGGTGCCGAGTTACGACTGGGTGCGCCCGCAGGCCGACTATGTCCGCCGCGAAGTAATGATGCCGATGCGCGATGGGACCAAGCTCTACACCGTGATCGTGTTCCGCAAGAGCACGAAGGACGCGCCGATCCTGCTCAGCCGCACGCCCTACGATGCGAACGGCGCGACCAGCCGCAACCGCAGCCAGAAGATCGAGGAAGTGCTGCCGGTGATGGACGCGCCGTTCGTCAACGATGGGTACATCCGGGTCTATCAGGACGTGCGCGGGCTGCATAAATCGGAAGGCGATTACGTGATGGTCCGGCCGCTGGCGGGCCCGCTCAACAAGACCGGGATCGACAATTCGACCGACGCTTACGACACGATCGACTGGCTCACCAAGAACGTGCCCGAGGCCAACGGCAAGGTCGGGATCATCGGTTCGAGCTACCTTGGCTTCACCTCGCTGATGGCTTTGATCAACCCGCACCCGGCGCTGAAGGCCGCGGTGCCGCAGTCGCCGATGGTCGATGGCTGGATGGGCGATGACTGGTTCCACAACGGCACCTTTCGCACCTTCGGGTTCGATTACGATCTGGGCCAGACGGTCAAGGAAGGCGGCGGCGCGGTGCCGGTGGGGACGGGGGACGAATACCAGACCTATCTCGACGCGGTCAGTTCAGGCGGGTTCGCGCGGGCGTGGGGGATCGACCAGCTGCCCACCGTGCGCAAGATCCTGGCGCACCCGGCTTATGACGAATACTGGCAGGAACAGGCGGTCGACAAGCTGCTTGCGGGGCGCAAGCTGACCGTGCCGACGCTGGTCATGCTCGGCCAGTGGGATCAGGAAGACAGCTACGGCGCGCCGGCGGTCTACAAGGCGGTCAAAGCCGCGCAGCCCGATGCACCGATCACCTTGGGGATCGGGCCGTGGCGCCATTCGGGCACCAATTATGTCGGTTACCAGCTCGGTCCGTTGACCTTCGAGGGCGATACCGCGCTGCAGTTCCGGACGAACTGGATCAAGCCGTTCTTTGATTGCCACCTCAAGACCAATCCCGCGCCATGCAAGCCCATGCCCGCCGCAATCACTTACGCCACCGGGACCAACAAGTGGGAGGCCGACGCCAAGTGGCCGGCAGGAGCCGAGACCCCGTTGTACCTGACCGACAAGTTCGGGCTCAGTTTTGTGCGGCCCGCTGCGGCAGGCAGCGATGCCTATGTCTCCGATCCGGCCAAGCCGGTGCCGTTCGTGCCGCGCCCGGTGCACATGGACGGCGATGCCTGGCGGACCTGGCTGGTGCAAGACCAGCGCTTTGTCGAAGGGCGGCCCGACGTGCTGAGCTATAACTCCGCCGTGCTGACCCAACCGGTCCACATCAAGGGCGCGCCGCGGGTCGATCTCCATGCCGCCACCAGCGGGCAGGACAGTGACTGGGTGGTCAAGCTGATCGACGTCTATCCGTCCGAACTGACGGTGAATCCGGCCCTCGCTGGCTATGAACTGGGCATCGGGATCGAGATCTACCGCGGCCGATATGTCCACGGGTTCAGCACGCCCGCGCCGCTGAAGCCGGGGCAGACTTACAGCTTCGGCTGGTCGCTGCCCAACGTGAACCACGTGTTCCTGCCCGGCCACCGGATCATGGTGCAAGTCCAGTCGAGCCTTTACCCGCTCTACGACCGCAACCCGCAGACCTGGGTCCCGTCGATCTTCGATGCCTCGTCCAGCGCTTACAAGAAGGCGACGCAGACCGTGCGCTGGGGCGGCGGTGAGGCGAGCGCGGTGTACCTTCCCGTGGCACAGGATTGACCTGAACCTCGATTGACAACAAAACGAGTGCGGGTACTTGGGGTAGGGGGCAATTTCGATGCGATTTCGTAACGCGGCAGCAATCGCTGCAGTATTGGCCGTGCAGCTTACTTGCACTGGCCCGGCGCAGGCGCAGTATTACGGCGGCTATTTCTCGACGCTGCAGCTGATCAACGGACTGGGCAACATGCCCAGCGACGTTGCCTGCCAGAAGGGCACGCCGCTGAGCGTCAATGCCGTCGCGGCGACCAGGCAAGTGGCGATGACCCAGGTGCGCGGGTACTGGGATGCGCTCAGCAGTCGCGGATCTCCGCTCTGCTTCTTCCTGATCGACAAGCACGTACGCTGGACTTTCGGCACGACTGTGCTCGACAAAATGACGCTGGCTACGATCAAGGATCCGTGGGCCGTGCCCGGCAGCAATCTGGTCACCGAACCGGTCGGATATGCGTTCGCTGGTGACGGGCTGACCGCGGTGGGGCAATGGCACGTGCTGGATGCGGGCGGCCAGATCGTCGGCACCTATCAGGCCACCTTCAACATGTCCAAGCAGCAGCCGCGCAGCTCGACGCTGCAACTGGTCGGGCCGCAGAGCTGGATCGATCCGGTCGCGCAGTACTGCCACAA
>JAYTIS010000116.1:0-2826 GCA_043731725.1 Novosphingobium sp. | reverse complement strand
CTTTTTCCTCGACGAGGTTTGACAGCACCATTCCCGCGAGCAACATGGTCAGCATGAAGACAATTCCTTGGCCGATCTGTGCGGTCTCCGCGCGGCTGTGCGTCTGGTCAGCGCGAGTGGTGTTGATCCCGGCCAGCTCAACTTCGGGATAACTTATCGGCGCCTGTTCAAGCGACTGCGCAGCAAGCAAACCGACACTACCTTGCCAGTTTTCTATCAGTTCAGTTGATCCGGTTAGTACTGGATGTTGTGGTGATCCTGTCACGATGGCAGCAAGATTTGCTTTGCTGTCCTTTAGGGCTGCGGCCGGATCGAATTGCTCACCCGATGCGAGCCGTTTGACCACTACCAACTCGGGCATGCCCATGCCGAGCTGACTTGTCAGGGCGTGCTGCGCCTTCATTATGCGTTCTGTATCGGAATAGTTCATTGCCACGCCCAGAAGCGGTCGTTGGTTGCTTTCGCGAACTGTTTTCCCGATTCCGCCAGCTAGCCCTGTGATTAGGACTAGGAATAATGGTCCGAGCAGGAAGAAAAGGAAACTGCGCGAGAACAGGATCGCGACGAAATCGCGGCGCGCCACCACGTAAGCGGCGGCCAGTGTCGAGAGGCGTCCGGTGCGGGCTTCAAAAATCATCGGCGGGGCTCCTCGGGAGCTTCTTCCAGCGCTCTGGCGGCCGCTTCACCGGCAATTGCGACGAACGCGTCGTGCAATCCGGCTCGCTCGATCGATAGCGAAAGGATCCCCGCCTTGCCCTCGATCAGCGCGCGTAGCAACGGTTCGATTCCGCTTTCAGGCAGCGAGAAGAGCCAGAAACTGCCTTCGTGGCGGGCGTCTGCGGGCAGCGCGGCGCGCCATCGTCCGTCGCTCATCCGCGTTTCCAGTCGCACTTGCGGGCGAATCCGGTCGCGCGCGAGGTCAACTGGCCCCGCAAATGGCACCTTGCCCCCGGCGATAATTGCCACTTCGTCGCACAGCCGTTCAGCGTGCGCGATCACGTGAGTGGAGAAGATCACCGTGGTGCCTTTGGCCGCCAGCGCGCGGATCGTCTGTTCAAGCTTGCCCTGGTTGAGCGCGTCGAGGCCCGAGAACGGCTCGTCGAACACCACCAGTTTCGGCTCATGGACCAAAGTTCCCAGCAGCTGGACCTGTTGTGCCATGCCTTTGGAAAGTTGGCGAATTTGCCGGTCGATCGCATAGCCCAGGCCGTGTTCCTCGAGCAGTACCTTACCGCGCGCACGGCCTACGTTCAGCGGCAGGCCACGCAATGCGCCAAGAAAGGCGATCGCTTCATAGGCCTTCATCGAGGGATAGAGTCCGCGTTCTTCGGGCAGATAGCCGATCGCGTGCGCTACTTCATGCGGGCGGTCATGGCCGAGCACGCGGCGCATGCCCGAATCGGGATCGATGATCCCCAACAACATGCGCAGCGTGGTCGTCTTGCCCGCGCCATTGGGCCCCAGAATACCGTAAATCGAACCGTGGGGAACGACTAGATCGACGCCGTCGACCGCGATGATGCCATCAAAGCGTTTGACCAGCCCTCTCGCTTCGATCGCCAAAGGCGCCCCGATCGCCAGCGGCTGACCTCCCGCTGCTGGCGCGTTGCTCCGCATCTGCCATTCCTCTAGTTTCATCTGGGCGCGATAATGGCGCGGCTGTGAACAGGAGCAACAGGAAGTTTGGTTAATGACGCGGAAATCGTCAGGCTAAAGCATGATTTGGCCAAGGAAGCGGCGCGATTGGGGTTTGCTGCCTGCGGAATTGCGTCGGCGCAAGCGGACCCGCTAGCGGCGCGGCGGCTGGATGAATGGCTCGGCGCGGAGCAGCACGGCGAAATGGAATGGATGGTGGCGCGCGCGCACCACCGCCGCAGCCCGCAAGGCCTGTGGCCCGAGGCGCGCAGTGTTATCGCGTTGGGGATGAGCTATGCTCCGGCGCGCGATCCGCTGGCGCTGGCGGACTACCCCAATCGGGCGCGCATCTCGGTTTATGCGCAAGGCAAGGATTACCATGACGTCGTGAAGCGGGCGCTCAAGGCGCTGGCGCGCTGGCTGGTGGTCGAGGCTGATCGGCGCGGGTTGGGCGCGGCTAAGGTTAAAGTGTTCGTTGATACCGCACCGGTGATGGAAAAGCCGCTGGGACAGGCGGCGGGGCTGGGATGGCAGGGCAAACATACCAATCTGGTCAGCCGCGCGCATGGCTCCTGGCTGTTCCTAGGCGCGATATATACAACGTTGGAATTTGTGCCAGATGTAACCGAGACAGACCGCTGCGGAACGTGCAACGCTTGCCAGACTGCCTGTCCCACTGCTGCCTTTCCCGCCCCATACCAGCTCGACGCGCGGCGCTGCATTTCTTATCTAACGATCGAGCTTAAGGGTCCGGTGCCGCTTGAATTCCGGAAGGCGCTGGGTAACCGGATCTATGGTTGCGACGATTGCCTCGCGGTTTGCCCGTGGAATAAATTCGCCGAAACTGCACATTCCATCCAGGCCTTCGTGCCCCGCGCTGAACTGGTCGCCCCGCGGCTGGCAGAGTTGTTGGCGCTGGATGATGCAGGATTTCGCGCCCTGTTTTCAGGCTCGCCGATCAAGCGGATTGGGCGCAATCGGTTTGTGCGCAATTGTCTTTATGCGGCGGGCAACAGCGGTGATCCCGGGCTGGTCGGGCCAGTGCGCGCGCTGTTGTCGGATCCCGATCCGGTGGTCGCTGAAGCGGCACAGTGGGCTTTGGGCGAGCTTAGCGTGCGTGCTTCGACAGGCTCAGCATGAGCGGGTATTGTCGTTTTTGACCGCTTCCGCTCAGCCTGAGCCTGTCGAAGG
>JAYTIS010000115.1:0-3375 GCA_043731725.1 Novosphingobium sp. | reverse complement strand
GACTTTTTCTCCGACAGATTTTTGTCCGAGGAGGGCATCGGCAATCCTTTCGACGAGCGCGGTGGCAACATCGTCTTTTGCCATTTCGGGCAGCGTTTCGACAGTCTTGGCGGTGATGATATGCACCGCGTTAACCTCACCGCCCATTACGTCACCCGAGACATCGTTGGCGACGATCCAGTCGGCGCCCTTACGCTTGCGCTTGTCCTTGGCGTTTTCGAGCACCTTCTCGGTCTCGGCCGCGAAACCGACCACCAGCTTAGGCCGCTTATCGCTGACCGCGACCATTGCCAGGATATCGGGGTTTTCGGTCAACCGCAGCGCGGGCGGGGCCGAGCCACGCTTTTTCATCTTTTCGCTGTGTTCGTCGGTGCTGCGCCAGTCGGCCACAGCCGCGACCATCACCGCAACATCGGCTGGTAACGCCAGTTTGACCGCATCGGCCATCTGCCGCGCAGTTTCGACATCGATCCGGTCAACTCCCGGCGGGGTGTGCAACTGCACCGGTCCGGCAATCAGTGTGACCCGCGCCCCGGCGCGCGCGGCGGCAGCCGCAATCGCAAAGCCCTGCTTGCCGGACGAGCGGTTGGCGATGTAGCGCACCGGGTCGATCGGTTCATGCGTTGGCCCGGCGGTGATCAGCACATGCTTGCCGAACAGCAGTCCATCCCCTGACGTGAAGAAATCCGCCGCTTCGCCCGCAAAATCGGGTTGGCCCTCCAATGGATTGGCCAGCAACGGCTCGGGCGCGCCATCCGGATCGCCGCTGACCAAGTGGTTGATTGCGTCAGGATCGGTTGGCGGCGCCGATTTGGCTTTGCCCTTTTTCGACAGGATCGGGCCACTCAAAAGCACTTCGGCCTGGACCTTTTTGGGCTCGGGATCGATCAACGGCTCGACGCCGATTTCTTCGAACTCGCCGTCGAGTTCGAACGCATCGTGGTCAATCATCCGACCACCGGGGCGGCGCGCGATCAGCGCGGAGGAAAGCCCGCCAAGACCCGTATCTTCGCTTCCCCGCGCCTCAAATCCGTTCAATTCGAAAGAGAGTTCCGTCGCCGGGGCGGGAAGCAACAAGGTATCGAGACTGAGCAGTTGGCAAATCGCGTTCCACACCACAACTGGTTCGGGCAAGCGGCCCGCACCGTATTCGCCGCAGGCCATCGGCCCTTCATCTGGATCGAGCACATGTACTCCGCGCGCCACGAGAGCTTTGACATTGTCCTGCGTGGCGGCGTGTTCCCACATCCGTACATTCATGGCCGGCACCGCGAGCACTGGCTTATCGGTTGCGAGCAACAGCGTGGTGGCCAGATCGTCGGCAATTCCATGCGCCATCTTGGCCATCAGATCGGCGGTGGCGGGGCACACGACCACCAGGTCAGCCGAGCGCGAGAGCTGGATGTGCCCCATCTCAGCCTCGTTGGTCAGATCCCACAGGGTGGTGTGCACCGGGCTTTCGCTTAGCGCGGCCAGTGTCATCGCGGTGATGAATTTCGACCCACCCTCGGTCAGCACGCAGCTGACCTCGCCGCCGCCCTTGCGAATCAGGCGCACCAGTTCGCACGCCTTGTACGCGGCAATACCGCCGCCGACGATCAACAGGATCCGGGGTGAACTCATGGTGACCCGCTTGTGCAATGCCCTTCCTTTACGCGCAACAGGCTTTGATAAGGCGAGTGCATGGGGCACAGTGGCTAAATTGAAATTGATGGTGAGGGTTAATGCGATGCGGATGGTGGTAACCGGACTGATATTCGTGGCCGGGATGTTCAACCTGTTTCTCGCCGTGAGCTTTCTATACGATCCCGCCGGGATGGGCGTGGGCTTCGGCCTTTCCCCGACCGGACCGCTTGGCACCGCGGTGCTGCGCGCCGATTTTACGGCCTTCTTTGCCGTGATCGGGCTGTGCATGTTGCGCGGCGCCTGGAAGCGCAACGGCGATGTGCTGCTGGTTCCCGCGGCGCTGTTTGGCATCGCGTTTTGTGGGCGAGCGGTTACCGGCTTGCTCGACGGCACGCAGATCGGGTTCTTCCAGCCGATGATGTTCGAGGCCGCGCAATTCCTGTTGCTGGTCGTCGGTTGGCGGGTAGTGCCGCACCATGCAATCGAAGAACTAACCGGTTAACGCGCACTCCGCACTAGCGATCGCAGCGCGCGCGGCATAAACGCCAGCCCGACAAACATCGCCGGGGCTACGACCGCACCCCAATAGAAATTGTCTGCGCGCCCCGCGAACATAAACAGCAAACCGAAGCCCAAGTAGAGCAGCGTAGCCGTAGTCCCGAGGCTGGACTTCCAGCCGGCCCAGCCCAAAACCATCAAAATCACCATGGGACCCGAAACCTGGTGCCACAAGAAACGCAGGTTGCTTGACAGCACCACGCTCGACAGCCAGCCCGACAATCCGCGCAGGACAAGCCAGGCCGGCCCAACCACATCACTGGGGCGCGCTTGCTGGCCGACGAAGTGCAGGTGCACCGCCAAGCCGACTATGAACGCTGCGATCAGCGCGCCCCACGCCGCGCCCTCTTTCCAATCGCGCCGCCACAGCGCCAGCGCCGCCATCAGCATTACGTAAGGCAAAGTATGTTCGCGGATCGCCAGGGCCAGCGCCGCGACCAGCACCGCGCCGAGCCAGCGCTGGCCCGGCCGGTGCAGCGCCAGCGACAGCGCGATCAACATCCCGGCCCACAGTTCGTGCAGCACGAAGTAATAACGGTTGAGGCCGAGCGAGGCCCCCATGAACATTAAGGCGGTACCGATCCGTTGGAAGGGTGCCCCACCTGGTTCATCACCGAGGCGCCTCCACCAGGCCCACACCACCGCCAGCAACAACGCCAGGGCAGCCGCGAGTTCCCCCGGCACCAGCACTTCGGCGCCCTGCCCCCGATCGCCCAGCCACAGGTCCAGATAAGCCAGAGTGGGCAGCCGAACGGCTACGCCGGGGCGCAGCGGATAATTGCTCTTGCGATGTTCGTCAGCCGCGGCGGCGTAGTAATTCTCTCCACGCCCGATCCGCTGGATCACCCGGTCGTACAGCGCCAGATCATCGTCGCGCGGGCGTTCAGCGGCTTGGGCAGCAGCTGCGTTGGCTGCTCCCCCGGCGACCGCCTCGACAAAGCCAACGGTTGGCTTTTCCATCGTTCCGGCGGTGATCGGGACTATGGCCGCGAGCACCAGCAGCGCCGCCAGCACCACCAGCAACAGCCGCGCGGATAATCGCGGCCAAGTGGCGAAACGGTCATCGCTGGCAGGTGCAGTCTGGTTCATCGGTTCCCCCGTGTGCTCTGTGCATGGCCGCTGCGGCACTGGCAACCCGCAGTTCAAATGCGCCGCGATATCGCCGTTAGCTTGCCATTCAGAGCCGCCGTC
>JAYTIS010000114.1:0-2069 GCA_043731725.1 Novosphingobium sp. | reverse complement strand
GTGCGATCGTGGCGAGCAGTGGAGGGATTGTTGCGGGGTGCGTTCCAATGGCCGAGTTCTATACTGCGACCACCGGGTTCGCCGGCTGCCTGAAAGCGGCGCAGCTGCATTTCGGGCTGGCAGCCCCCGCCGAAGGCGCGGCGGCCGGTGCCACCACCGACCGTCCCGCCTTCTCTTTCGATCATTGAGGACCGGCTCGGGACGGCGCGGAGTTGGCTTTCAGGTTGGCGCTTGCTGCAGCCTTGCGCACCGCCGGATCGGGATGATGGAGCGCGGTATCGACGCCGGCGAAGTTGGCCAGCCCGAACGCGACCTGCATTGAATAGTCGTTCGATACCTTGCCCCGGGTGAACGGCTGCCCCGAAGGCAGGTTGGCGAACCATCTGGCAATGTCCGCCGGGGCTGGCGGGGCTGGCGGAAACAGGTTTGTCACCAGATCCGTGACCGATTCGGGCGATTGCGCGGTCATGTGGCACGACAGGCACGACGATTTGGGGTTGTCTACCGGCCCATTTAACCGCCCCTGATAGCCGAGGTGCGGCAACGCCACTTCTGGATTGATCCAGCTCTGCTTGAGCAGCCCCGACCCCGTATAACCGGGATCATTGCCCCACATCACCCCGACTGGCTTGACGTGCTGCCAGCCGCTGCCGGCCGACCCCGTCGGGCCGCCATTGTAGACGAAAGTCCCGAACACCCACCCGGTCGCTGACGAGCGGTGGTCTTTCACCGCGAAGTCAATCTGGAGCAGGCGGACCTTCTGGATGGCACGCGGCGCCTTGGGCGTGATGTTGCCGGCATTGTGAAGATCGGTGAAAATGTAGGCGGACCACTCGGGCGCGCCACGCAGCCATGAAACCTGGTCGAGCGGCGCGGTGGTGAACAGCAACTTGGCCGTCACCGTGCCTTCGGGCGCCATCGCCATCGCCGCGTTGGGCTTGCCGTGGTCGTCCCAGATCTTGCCGAACATCACGCCACCCGGAGCATTGTAGAAGCCCACCGCCCAGTTGTTCCAGATTTGGTCCTGCCCGGGGTCTAGTTCGTGCGGCATGCTGGCCCGCTCGCGGGTCAGCCCGTGGATCGGCTCGCGACCGTTCGAGCCGACGTCGAGCCACGGCGCGTGGTACCAATGGCGGACGGTGTTGAGCTTCGGCTGAAAGCTTGTCGCAATGTCATCGCGCAAATTGCCTTCGTAGAAGTACCCAAGCACCGCGTTGGCATAGCCGTCGGGCAGGGTCATTGGGTCGAACGATTGCCACGGTATCGAGTCGGCGGGAGCCGTCTTCGGATAGTCCTGGCTCAGCACAAAGCGGGGTCCCTGATAGCCCCTCGGCAGCTTGACCTTCGAACTGCAGAAGTGGGTCGAAGCGCTGTCGCAGGTCGATTCCCCCGCCTTGTGCCCGCCAGCTCCGTTGGACGAAGCGAGCGCCAGTGACGCGGTGCCAAGCAGCAGCACCGCCGCCGCCTTCGACAGCGCGCTCAATTGCCCGACTCGGCCGTGGGCGGGGTCCAGCTCGACGAGGTGAGCCCGTTCTGGAAATTGCTGACGATCTGCCCGTTGAGCGCCTGGACGATATTGGTTCCGGTCGTCCAACCCGCCGGACGATCGCCCGATGCCGGCGCCGTCATCCGCCAGCGGAACGCTGCCTTGAGGCCCTCCTCGAGCATGTCCTCGAAGGTGAATTCAAGCCCGGGATAATTGGCGTGCAAGCCGATCACCCACTCCTTGTTGCCCTCCAGCGAGCTTGCTTCACCGTTGTAGGTATAATCCAGGCTGAGAACCTGGGCCATCACGTCGAAGTTCTGCTGGTTGATCGCCTTGGTGAAAAAGTCGATAGCCAACTGGCCGGGCGAACTTTCCGAAGATGCCATGCGCAGGTCCTTTGCGGTTGATTGCAATCCCATCTGCTTCGGGCGACCCATCCGGCCCGTCGATACCCGGAAGGACGGAATCCTGAGATTTGACGCTGCGCTAACGCATTTCTGACGCGCCGGTGTCCGGCGGCCAGCTGTCGGCTGCCATAGTTGATGTTATTGGCGCCTCCGCATTGAGGTTCCGCGTGCGAAAA
>JAYTIS010000113.1:0-13606 GCA_043731725.1 Novosphingobium sp. | reverse complement strand
CTGCGGATCATTCTGCTATCCGTGAAAGGAACAGATTATGCCCGTGGGCACCGTAAAATTTTTCAATACCGACAAGGGTTATGGCTTTATCGCTCCCGATGATGGCGCACCTGACAACTTCGTCCACATCAGCGCTGTCGAGCGTTCGGGCATGTCGACTCTGAACAAGGACCAGCGCGTCAAGTACGAGCTGGAAACCGATCAGCGCGGCAAGACCTCGGCTGTAAACCTCGAAGCAGCTTAACCCGCTAGCCGCTGCGGCGTAATGCCGCAGATTGGCTGACGGACCAACGCTCGTGCGGCGGGGCGGATGCGGACATGTTCCGGGTCCGCTCCGCCGTTAGCGTTGGGGTTCGGGTAGGATTATCCCCCTGCGACCCGCAAACAAGACCGCTCGCGCGACACATTCCATAGACGATTAGGCGAACTAGCTTTCCGCGGGACTGAAGCTCAGCGTGGGCGGGGGCCTTTGCGGTGGGTGCCGCCAGGCTTGGCGCCGCCCGGCTTGAACCCAGGTTTGGCCCCGCCCGGTTTGAAGCCTTGCTTGAACCCGGGCTTCTGGCCTGGGCGTACGGCCCGCTGGGGCTTGCGATCGGTGCGCGGCGCGGAACCCGGGGCTACCCCAAGTTGCTTGCGCGCAGTCTGCTTGTCTGGCTGGGTTGAGGCTTTCGCAGGTCCCTGGACCGGAGCGGGTGCCGGTGCGCGGCTGGGAGCGGGGTTCGGCGTTTGGCCTGATGGCTGGCTGGATGCGTGGCTGGTCACAAGCGGCGCTGTCCGGCTTACTTGCTGGCGCGCGGGTTGCCGTGACGGCGCGCGTGCCGGTTGCCGAGCTGGTTGATTGCCGCTCTGCTGCTGGCCTTCGGGCGAAGGTTCGATCCGAATCCCGCTTTCATCCTCAGCGCCTTCGCTCAGCGTGCGCTGCAACGCCTCACGCACTTTGGCTTCGATCGCGCGCGGAACCTGGAAGAAGGTTTCGTTGGCGGCGATGCGGATCGCGCCAATTTCATTGCGGGTAATGTGTCCGCGGCGGCACAGCAGCGGCAGGATCCAGCGCGGATCGGCGTTCTGGCGGCGGCCGATATCCATCCGGAACCAGACCGTATCGTCAAACCCATCGCGATGATGCGATTTATCGGCGCGCGGATCTTCGCCGCGCTTGGACAGGTCGATCAATTCCTCAGGCTCGGGCATCGCCTTGCTGTGTTGGCGAACCAAGGCCACCGCCAGATCGAGCGCGCCGCGCTGATCAAGCAACCGCTGCGCCAATTCCAGCTCTTCCTCGGTTCCTTCGACGGGTTCTAACAAAGCTTGGAACAGCCGCTGACGATCACCTGCTCGGATCATTTCGGCAGTGGGCACTTCGGCGCTGGTCGCAGCAATTCGTGCCCGGCGGAGCATTTCTTCCACCCGGCGGCGGCGCGGATAGGGCACTATTATTACTGCAGTGCCCTTGCGCCCGGCGCGGCCAGTTCGGCCCGAACGGTGCTGCAAAGTTTCGGCATCGCGCGGAATTTCAACGTGGATCACCAGGCTGAGCGAAGCCACATCGATCCCGCGTGCAGCCACATCAGTCGCCACGCAAACTCGTGCGCGGCCATCGCGCAGCGCTTGCAAGGCATAATTGCGCTCGTTCTGGCTATGCTCGCCTGACAAGGCCACCGCAGCAAACCCGCGCTCGACCAAGGCAGCATGCAGGTGGCGCACGTTGTCGCGGGTGGCGCAAAACAGCATCGCGGTTTCGGCCTCGTGGAAGCGCAGCAGGTTGATCACCGCGTTCTCGATGTCTGAGGGTGAGACTGCGACGGTCTGATAATCGATATCGCCATGCCCGCGATCGTCGCCCACGGTCGAGATGCGCAGCGCATTGTGCTGATAGCGCTGCGCCAGCGCGGCAATCGGACGCGGCATCGTTGCCGAGAACATCAAGGTGCGGCGCGTTTCGGGGGTCGCGTCGAGAATTTGTTCGAGATCGTCGCGGAAGCCCATGTCGAGCATCTCGTCGGCCTCATCAAGCACGATGTAAGCGAGCTGCGACAGGTCAAGCGCGCCGCGTTCAAGGTGATCGCGCAGGCGGCCCGGCGTGCCAACGATCATGTGCGCGCCGTGGTGTAGCGCGCGGCGTTCCTTGCTCGGATCCATCCCACCAACGCAGGTGGTGATCCGGGCATTGGCCTTGGCGCACAGCCATTCGAGTTCGCGGCTGACTTGCAACGCCAGCTCGCGGGTTGGCGCGATCACCAGGCACAGCGGCGATCCGGCCGGCGGCAGCGTGGCCCCATCGGCCAGCAGTTCGCGCAGCATGGCGATCCCGAAGGCGACGGTCTTGCCCGAACCGGTCTGCGCCGAGACGATCATGTCGCGGCCCAGCGCTTCGGGTTCAAGCACCGCGGCCTGCACCGAAGTCGGAACGGCATAGCCGCGTTCGGCCAGCGCGGCGGCCAGCGGTTCAGGCAGATTGGCAAACGGGGTAGGCATATCGGACATCGGTTCAACACGGGCTGCGGCGCGGCGCTCCGGCAGGGCCGGGCGGACGACTGGGAAATGGGTTCTGGTGCGCACTGCGGCGGCGGCGGTACGACAACTCCGGGGATGCCGCGCGCCCTAGCGGTTTAGCGCTGCGAATGCCACCGCAAATCACGCCACCGTATAGGGCACCACGCCGCGGTGATCGGGATCGACGCTGATCGAGCGGTCGCTGGGCGGAAAGGCGCGCTGATCGCAGTCGCGGCGCGGACAGATTCGGCACGAGATGCCGATCCGCGCCGCGCCGCGTTCGGCCGCCAAATCGAGTCCATCGGCATAGACAAATTCGCTCGCGTGCTCGGCCTCGCAGCCCAGTGCTACGGCATAGCGGCGCGGCGCGCGGGCATACGAACCCGATGGTTTGACCAGCCCTTTGGCCATCGAGACATAGCGCACCCCGTCGGGCGTTTCGGCTAGCTGCACCAGGATCCGGTCGGGGATTGCCACCGCCTCGTGCACAATCCACAGCGGACACGCCCCGCCAAACCGCGCGAATTGCAGCCGCGTCGCCGAATGGCGCTTGGTAATGTTGCCCGCCATATCGACCCGGCAGAAAAAGAACGGCACCCCGCGCAGGTCTTCACGCTGGAGCGTGGAGAGGCGGTGGCAGGTCTGCTCGAAACTGGTCCCGAACGCGCCCGCCAGTTGATCGATATCGTGGCGCAGCGCGCGCGCTTCGGTGCGGAACCGGCGGTAGGGCATCAGCAGCGCTCCGGCGGCGTAATTGCACAGGCCAACAAACAGCAATTGCCGCGATGCTGCGCTGTTCAGCGCCGCCGCCTCGACCACCGCCGCGATCTCGTCCTTAAGCGCCAGTGCGGCGAGCTGGTGCGCCAGCTGGAACCGCCGGCTTTCGCTGGGCTGGCCCGGATCGATCGTCAGGTGGCCCATTTCCGCATCGAAACTGCGCAGGCCCGCGTGCCCGGCATAAATCAGCGAAATCGACAGGGCATCGCGCAGGTACGCCTCGATCGCCGGAGTTGGCGGCGAAAGTCCACCCAGTTTCGCCGCCAGCGCTTCAGCCGCGCGGTCGATGGTATCCACATAATTGCCCGCCAGGTGGAACCAGTCGCGCACTTCCTCCCACGGCAGCCGCGCGCCGCTGACACTGTCCGAGGTCAGCGCTTCGTCGATCATCTGCAAGCGTTGCCCCGAACGGCGATAGGCTTCGTGCAGCGCGATGAACCGTTCGGCCAGTGCGGGCTGCTGCTCGGCAAACCGGGCCAGCTGTGCCGCGTCCATCGCTTCGGCAAACAGCGGGTCAGCATTGGCTTCGCGCAGCGCGGCCAGCCGGGTTTCGCCGTCACCGGCACCGATCTCGCGCCAATCGAGCGGGAAGGCACGCGCCAGCCGCTCGACCAGCACCGGGGTCAGCGGGCGGTCGTCATGTTCGAGCTGCGAGAGGTACGAATTGGAGATCGCGAGTAGCTCACCCATTGCGGCTTGGTTCAAGCCCCGCTCCGCGCGCAGCGCCTTCAATCTCTGGCCCGCAAAAATGCGACGCTTGACCATTGGCAAAACTCCTCTGCGGTCTCTGCGCCTCAGCGCGCGAAAAAGTTTGAGCGCGCAGAGGCGCAGAGACCGCAGAGAGATTAAGCTACTCCGTGGATTTCTGCAAACCTGGACTTCGCAATTTTGCAAATTCACATTGGACATTGCGCATCGTCCGCCGCAGACCCCACGCTTCGCCAATTGTCGTGGAGCACCCATGTCCGCAAATGTCGCAGAAATGGAACGCCGCCGCGCCGCCGCGCGGCTCGGCGGGGGGCAAAAGCGGATTGATGCGCAGCATGCCAAGGGCAAGCTGACCGCGCGTGAGCGGCTGACCATCCTGCTCGATGAAGAGAGCTTCGAAGAGCTCGACATGTATGTCGAACACAATTGCACCGATTTCGGGATGCAGGACCAGATTGTCCCGGGTGACGGCGTGGTCACTGGCAGCGGCACGATCAACGGGCGGCTGGTCTTCGTGTATTCGCAGGATTTCACCGTGTTCGGCGGCTCGCTGTCCGAACGTCACGCGCAGAAAATCTGCAAAGTGATGGACAACGCGATGAAGGTCGGCGCGCCGGTGATCGGGCTGAACGACAGCGGCGGCGCGCGGATTCAGGAAGGCGTCGCCAGCCTCGGCGGCTATGCCGAAGTGTTCCAGCGCAACGTGCTGGCCAGCGGCGTGGTCCCGCAGCTCAGCCTGATCATGGGGCCATGCGCCGGCGGGGCGGTCTATTCCCCGGCGATGACCGACTTCATCTTTATGGTCAAAGATTCGAGCTATATGTTCGTCACCGGGCCCGACGTGGTCAAGACCGTGACCAACGAAGTGGTGACGCAGGAGGAACTCGGCGGGGCGATCACCCACTCGACCAAGACTTCGGTCGCCGATCTCGCGCTCGAAAACGACATCGAGGCGCTGCTGACCGCGCGCGACTTCTTCGATTACCTGCCCGCGAACAACCAGAGCGGCGTGCCCGAGCGGCCGACCAGTGACCCCTGGGACCGGCTGGAAGAAAGCCTCGACACACTGATCCCGGCCAATGCCAACCAGCCGTATGATATGCACGAGGTGGTCCGCAAAGTGCTCGATGAGGGCGAGTTTTTCGAGATCCAACCGGGTCATGCGGGCAATATTCTGGTCGGGTTTGGGCGGATCGAGGGCCGCAGCGTGGGCGTGGTCGCCAACCAGCCGACCGTGCTGGCAGGCTGCCTCGATATCAATTCCTCCAAAAAAGCCGCGCGGTTCGTGCGGTTCTGCGATGCGTTTGAAATCCCGATTTTGACCTTTGTCGATGTCCCCGGGTTCCTGCCCGGCACCGCGCAGGAACTGGGCGGGATTATCAAACACGGCGCCAAACTGCTGTTCGCCTATGCCGAGGCGACCGTGCCCAAAATCACCGTGATCACCCGCAAAGCCTATGGCGGGGCTTACGATGTGATGGCCTCAAAACACCTGCGCGGCGATTTGAACTATGCCTGGCCGACCGCCGAAATCGCCGTGATGGGCGCAAAAGGCGCGGTTGAGATCATCTTCCGCTCGGACCTGGGCGATCCCACCAAGATTGCCGAACGCACCAAGGAATACGAAGACCGGTTTGCGAACCCGTTCGTCGCGGCGAGCAAGGGCTTTATCGACGAAGTGATCCACCCGCACTCAACGCGGCGGCGGATTGCCTTGGGACTGCGGAAACTGCGAGGGAAGAATCTTGAGAACCCGTGGAAGAAGCACGATAACATTCCGTTGTGATCGCCGTGCTCATCCCTGTCTTCTTTCTGATATGCGCAATCTTTTTGGGCCTTGCGCTTCGGCATTCGATTTTAGATGGCAAGACGATTTTTAATGGCTTTGTAGGTGACCGCGAAGGGTCACCTACAAAGTTCAATATCGGGGTTGGATTGAACGCGATTTGGCTGGCAATTTGCATTTGGGGCTTGATTGCATCGCTCTCAAACATCGCAAAATGAAAGTATTAGGGTTTAAAAATGAAACTAGGCCGCCTCAACCACATCGGGATCGCCACGCCCAGCATCGCCGACTCAATCGTGCATTACCGCGACGTGCTTGGCGCGACCAAGATCCATGATCCGTTCGACTTGCCCGACCAAGGGGTGAAAGTCTGCTTCGTTGATACGCCCGGCGCCGACGGTGCCCTGAACGGCACCCAGATCGAACTGGTCGAGCCGCTGCCGGGCAACACCTCGATCCAGAGCTTCCTCGACAAGAACCCGGCCGGCGGGCAGCATCATATGTGCTACGAAGTGCCCGATATCCATGCCGCCAAGGCCGAGTTCGAGGCCTTGGGCAAGCGCGTGCTGGGCGAGCCCCGGATCGGCGCGCACGGCACGCTGATCTTCTTCGTCCACCCGCGCGATATGCACGGTGTGCTGACTGAAATTATGGAAACTCCCAAAGAGGGAGCGCACTGGTCGAATTGACCGGGCGAGAGAGGAAACCTAAATGACTTACGAAAAAATCCTGTTCGAAATCGCCGACAATGTCGCGACGATCACGCTTAACCAGCCCGACCGGCTTAACGCCGCCGCACCGATCATGTTCGATGAGATTTCGGACGCGCTCGATAATCTGGACGGCGCACGCGCGGTGTTGATTACCGGTGCGGGCCGCGCATTCTGTTCGGGCGCAGACTTGCAGGCGCGCGGCGGCGCGACGCCGATGGGCGCGAGCGGGAGCTACGGCGCGCTGACCCGCCATTACAACCCGACCATGCTCAAGCTGGCCAAGCTGCCGGTGCCGGTGATCACTGCGGTCAACGGCCCGGCGGCGGGTGTCGGGTGCAGTCTGGCCCTGGCCAGTGATTTCGCACTGGCCGGCAAGTCAGCCTATTTCCTCCAGGCCTTCGTCAATATCGGGCTGGTCCCCGATGGCGGGGCGTCGTGGATGCTGGCGCGGCTGGTGGGCAAGGCCCGCGCCACGCAGATGATGCTGCTGGGCGAAAAAATACCGGCTGAGCAGGCCGCCGATTGGGGGCTGATCTACAAATGCGTCGAGGATGCTGCGCTGCTGGATGAGGCGCGCGCGCTGGCGCAGCGGCTGGCCAAAGGGCCGTCGCTCGCCATTGGCATCATGCGCCAGAACATCGCCGCCGCGCTTGATGGGGACTACCCCAGCGCGCTGCTACGCGAAGCCGAGGGTCAGCGGATTGCCGGAGCCAGCGCCGATGCGAGGGAAGGCGGACTGTCGTTCCTCGAAAAGCGCAAACCCGCGTTTCAGGGGAAATGAACGTGATCCGTCACGCTCATCGTCACCCCGGCGAAGGCCGAGGCCCAGCGCTCTGCAAGAAGCTCCGCTTCGCGTCGAATGTTTGTTTGGACTGGGTCCCGGCCTACGCCGGGATGACGAATTTGAGATGACGAATTTGGAGAATTTATAAGCCAATGATCTTTTTCAACAGCCCCAATCCCGCCCCCAATCCCCGCCGCGTGCGGATTTTTGCCGCCGAAAAGGGGATTGCGCTGCCCACCCGCGATCTCTCGATCCCGGCACGCGAGCATAAGGCGGCGGATTTCCTCGCGCTCAACCCGCGCGGGCAGACCCCGGCCTTGCAACTCGACGACGGCACCGTGATTGCTGAAAGTGTGGCGATATGCCGCTATCTGGAGCTGCTTCACCCAGCGCCGCCGCTGTTCGGAGTTAGCGCGGTGGAGCAGGCGACGGTGGAGATGTGGTGCCGCCGGGTCGAAATGATCCTGATGCCGCCGATCGGCGCGGTCTGGGTCCACACCCACGCGTTCACCGCTGCATTGCCGGGCCGCAATACCGATTGGGGCGAGGCTAACCGCCCGCGCGTGTTCGATGCCATGCGGTACTTCGATGGCGCGCTGGCCGGCCGCGAGTTCCTGGCCGGGGAGACCTATTCGATCGCCGATATCCTGCTGCTGTGCGCACTCGATTTCGCGGGCTTTGTCGGCATGGCTATGCCCGAAGACCGGACCGACTTGTTGGCCTGGCACGCGCGCGTGTCGGCCCGGCCCAGCGCTGCCGCCTGAGCCCGCCGCATGACCAAGCCGACCGTCACCGACTGGCAAGCCGCCGCCGCGAAAGAGGTCAAAGGCAAGGACCTGACCTGGCATACGGCTGAGGGCTTTGACATCAAGCCGCTGTACACGGCGGACGACGCTGGCGATCCGGGCCTCCCCGGTTTCGCCCCGTTCACGCGCGGGGTCCGCGCCAGCATGTATGCTGGGCGGCCGTGGACGATCCGGCAATATGCCGGGTTCTCCACCGCCGAGGAGAGCAACGCCTTCTATCGCCGCAACTTGGCCGCCGGGCAGAAGGGGCTGAGCGTCGCGTTCGATCTGGCCACGCATCGCGGCTATGATTCTGACCACCCGCGCGTGGTCGGCGATGTCGGCAAGGCCGGGGTGGCGATCGACAGCGTTGAGGATATGAAGATCCTGTTCGACGGTATTCCGCTCGATCAGATGAGCGTCTCGATGACCATGAACGGTGCGGTGATCCCGATCCTGGCGTTCTTCATCGTCGCGGGCGAGGAGCAGGGGGTCAGCCAGGCCCAGCTCGATGGCACGATCCAGAACGACATCCTCAAGGAGTTCATGGTCCGCAACACCTATATCTACCCGCCCGAGCCGAGCATGCGGATCGTCTCGGACATCATCGCTTACACCAGCGCAAACATGCCGAAGTTCAACTCAATTTCGATCTCGGGCTATCACATGCACGAGGCCGGGGCGACCGCGGTGCAGGAGCTGGCCTTCTCCATCGCCGACGGCAAGGAATACGCGGTGCGCGCGATGGCCGCCGGGCTGGATATTGACGCGTTCGCCGGGCGACTGAGCTTCTTTTTCGGGATCGGCATGAACTTCTTCATGGAGATCGCCAAACTGCGCGCCGCGCGCACGCTGTGGCACCGGGTGATGGATGGCCTCGGCGCAAAGGACGAACGCAGCAAGATGCTGCGCACGCACTGCCAGACTTCGGGGGTTAGCTTGCAGGAGCATGACCCTTACAACAATGTGATCCGCACCACGATTGAGGCGATGGCGGCAACGCTGGGCGGCACGCAGTCGTTGCACACCAATGCGCTCGACGAGGCGATCGCCTTGCCGACCGATTTCTCCGCACGAATCGCGCGCAACACGCAGATCGTGCTGGCTGAGGAAAGCGGGATCACCAAGGTGGTCGATCCGCTCGGCGGGTCGTTTTACGTCGAGGCCTTGACTTCGACTTTGGTGGACGAGGCGTGGGCCTTGATCGAGGAAGTGGACGGCTTGGGCGGGATGACCCGTGCGGTTGCCAGCGGCATGCCCAAGCAGCGGATCGAAGAGGCAGCTGCGGCCCGGCAAGCGCGGGTCGACAAGGGCGAGGACGTGATCGTCGGAGTCAACAAATACCGGCTGGCTGAAGAGGCGCACCTCGAGACGTTGAACATCGACAACCACGCGGTGCGCGACGGCCAGATCGCTCGGCTGAAGACGATGCGCGCGGGGCGCGATGAGGCGAAGTGTCAGGCGGCATTGGCGGCGCTGACGGCGGGGGCACGCAGTCAGTCCACCTCCCCTTCAGGGGAGGGGCTAGGCGTGGGGACTACCACTCAAACGCTGCGCCAGCCGGATAGCCCCAACCTCCCGCCCCCCTCCCTTGAAGAGGAGGGAGAGATGCAGAATAACCTCCTCGCCCTGGCCGTGGATTGCGCCCGCGCGCGCGCCTCGCTCGGTGAAATATCCGATGCAATGGAGGCAGTGTTCGGGCGCTATGCCACGCAGCCTGTCCCAGTCACTGGAGTTTACGGCCCCGCCTATGCCGGGGACGCGCGCTATGCCCAGGTGATCGAGGGGGTTGAGGCGGTCGCCCGCCGTCTGGGCCGCGCGCCGCGCTTGCTGGTCGCCAAGATGGGCCAGGACGGCCATGATCGCGGCGCCAACGTGATCGCCAGCGCCTTTGCCGATATGGCCTTCGATGTAACCAGCAGCCCGCTGTTCCAGACGCCTGAGGAAACGCTGGCGCTGGCGCTGGAAAAGCAGGTCGATGCGATTGGCGCAAGCTCGCTCGCGGCGGGTCACAAGACGCTGATCCCCGAACTGATCCGGCTGCTGCGCGAGGCTGGCCGCCCCGACATCAAGGTCGTCGCTGGCGGCGTGATCCCGGCGCAGGACTACGACTTCCTGCGCGAGGCCGGGGTGCAGGGGATTTACGGCCCGGGTTCAAACGTGGTCGAGTGCGCAGCGGATCTGCTGCGTCTGCTGGGCCACAATATGCCGCCGTTGGAGGAGTGATCGAGTGAGCGAACCACGTACCGACTGGACCCGGCCCGAGATCGCCGCGCTGTTCGATTTGCCGTTTACGGAGCTGGTATTCCGAGCCGCCGAGGTCCACCGCGCTCACCATGCGGCGGGCCAGGTGCAGCTCTTCACGCTGCTATCGATCAAGACCGGCGGGTGCCCAGAAGACTGCGGCTATTGCAGCCAGTCGGTTCATGCCGACAGCGGGGTCGCGGCGACCAAGCTGATGGATGTGCGCGAAGTGCTGCAATCAGCGGCGCGCGCCAGGGACAACGGCAGCCAGCGGTTCTGCATGGGAGCCGCGTGGCGCAACCCCAAGGACCGCGACATGCCAGCGCTGGTCGAGATCGTACAGGGCGTTTCCGCGATGGGGCTGGAAACCTGCATGACGCTGGGGATGCTGTCGCCGAGCCAAGCCGACATGCTGGCCGAGGCCGGGCTCGATTACTACAACCACAATATCGACAGCAGCCCTGAATATTACGAACGCGCGATCACCACGCGCACTATTGCTGACCGGCTCGATACGCTGGCCGAGGTGCGCCGCGCGGGGATCGCCGTGTGCAGCGGCGGAATCGTCGGAATGGGCGAAACCCGCGCCGACCGGGTCGGCTTCATCCACACGCTGGCGACGCTGCCGCAGCATCCTGAAAGCGTACCGATCAACGCACTAGTGCCGATCAAGGGCACCGTGCTGGGTGATATACTGGCCGATACGCCGCTGGCGAAGATCGACGATATCGAGTTCGCCCGCACCGTAGCGGTCGCGCGGATCACCATGCCGCTTAGTATGGTGCGGCTGAGCGCGGGGCGCGAGTCAATGTCGGAAATTACGCAGGCAATGTGTTTTTTGGCCGGTGCCAACTCGATCTTCACTGGCGATAAGCTGCTGACCGCCGCCAATGCCGGAGACGACGCCGATGTGGAAATGTTTTCGCGGCTGGGGCTGGTGCCGCTCAGCGGTGCGGAGCCGCTGCGGGTTTGTGCAGCGCGCAAGGTGGCGGCGTGATCCTGGCGCAAGACTCCGATTTCCTGCGCGAGCTCGGGGTGCAGGGGATTTATGGGCCGGGTTCAAACGTGGTCGAATGCGCAGCGGATCTGCGGCGTCTGTTGGGCCACAATATGCCGCCCGTGGATGCGACTGAAGAGGTTTGAGGAGAGCGGTATGACAGAGACACCGAAGGGCTACGTGGTAGCAGAGGTCGAGGTCATCGATGCTGCCGGGTTCGAAGAATACCGAGCTGCGGTTGCGCCGATGATCGAACGATTCGATGGGCGATATATTGTCAGGGGCGGCAGCGTCATGGAGATGGAAGGTGAAGCCCCGAAGGCCAGGGTTGTGATCATTGAGTTTCAGAGTCTGCCGTTGGCAGAATCGTTTATTCGATCGGAGGAATACCGTCCGGTCGCGGCCATCCGCCATAGAACTGCGAAATCGCGCCTCTATCTTGTCGAAGGCATAGCCCCCTGATGTTCAAAAAAATCCTCATCGCCAACCGGGGCGAGATTGCTTGTCGGATCATCAAGACTGCGCGGCGGATGGGGATCGCGACGGTTGCGGTTTATTCGGACGCCGATGCGCGCGCGCCGTTTGTGCGGATGGCGGACGAAGCGGTGCATATCGGGCCTTCGCCGGCCTCAGAAAGCTATCTGATCGCGGACAAGATCATTGCGGCGGCCAAACAGACTGGGGCCGAGGCGGTCCATCCGGGGTATGGGTTTCTGTCCGAGCGAACCTCGTTTGCCGAGGCGCTGGCCAAGGAGGGGATCGAATTTATCGGGCCTCCTGTGAACGCCATCGCCGCGATGGGCGACAAGATCGAAAGCAAGAAGCTTGCGCTGAAGGCTGGGGTCAATGTCGTTCCGGGCTTCGTCGGCGAGATCGACGATACCGAGCACGCGGTGCAGATTTCGGCCGAGATTGGCTATCCAGTGATGATGAAGGCCAGCGCGGGCGGCGGCGGCAAGGGGATGCGGCTGGCCTATAATGAGAAAGACGTGCGCGAAGGGTTTGAGGCGACCAAGCGCGAAGGGCTCAACTCGTTTGGCGATGACCGGGTATTTATCGAGAAGTTCATCCTCAACCCGCGCCATATCGAGATCCAGATCTTGGGCGATAAGCACGGCAATATCCTTTACCTCAACGAGCGTGAATGCAGCATCCAGCGGCGCCACCAGAAGGTGGTTGAGGAAGCGCCTTCGCCGTTCGTCACCCCAAAAATGCGCAAAGCGATGGGCGAGCAATGCGTCGCCTTGTCGCGCGCGGTGGGCTATTACAGCGCGGGCACGGTCGAGCTGATCGTTTCGGGCGCGGACCCCACGGGCGAGAGCTTTTACTTCCTAGAAATGAACACCCGCCTGCAAGTCGAGCACCCCGTCACCGAGGCGATTACGGGGATCGATCTGGTCGAACAGATGATCCGCATTGCTGCCGGTGAGACGCTCGCGATGACGCAGGCCGACATCACGATCGATGGCTGGGCGATTGAAAACCGCGTCTATGCCGAAGATCCCTATCGCGGGTTTTTGCCCTCCACCGGGCGGCTGGTACGATACGATCCGCCAGTAGCGGGCTGGGAAGACGACGGCGCGGGCAATGGCCGGCGCGGGATTGACGGCATCCGCGTCGATGACGGCGTGTACGAAGGCGGCGAGGTCTCGATGTTCTACGACCCGATGATCGCCAAGCTGGTGACTTGGGGCGCAACCCGCGATGAGGCGGCGGACAAGCAAATTGCCGCATTGGACGCATTTGAGATCGAGGGTCTGGGGCACAATATCGATTTCGTCAGCGCGATTATGCAGCATCCGCGGTTCCGCTCGGGCGAACTGACCACCGGGTTCATCGCCGAGGAATATCCTGACGGGTTCCACGGCGCGGCAACTTCGGACGAAACCAAGCAGCATCTGGCCGCCATCGCCGGGTTTATCTCCACCGCGCGGGCCGATCGCGCGCGGCAGACCGACGGCCAGCTCGCGAGCGAACTTGAGCCGCCATACGATTGGTCGGTGACCATCGCCGGGCAGACATATGCAGTGTCGCTCGATGAGGAGATCACTGTCGATGGCCAGACGGTCGATCTGGCGCTGGAGCATACCCCCGGAGACCGGTTGATCGAGGCCGAGGTTGGCGACGTGGTTTACGGGATCAAGCTGGCCGTCACCCGCACCGGGCTCAAGCTGACCACGCGCGGCGCGATCCACCAAGTTCAGGTGCTCCCCGCCAAGGTTGCGCCGCTGACGCGCCACATGATCACCAAGGTCCCGCCCGATCTGTCGCGCTTCCTGATCTGCCCGATGCCGGGGTTGCTGGTGTCGCTCAACGTCG